>JAVVEF010000030.1:3899-13632 GCA_032251275.1 Lutibacter sp. | reverse complement strand
AAAAGCTCAAAGCAGAAAGCTCCTAAAAGTCTGTGACTTTGAGGTTGTGATTTTCAGTCTCCGACTGCCCAATTAAATAAAGCTCAAAGATGAAAGCTCAAAGGTGAAAGCTCAAAGCCCCACTAAAAAATGAAGTTAAATGATAACTCACAAATTGATAATGCAATAACAATGAACACAATCTCAAAATCGACCTTAGATTTTTTAAAGGAACTAAAACAAAATAACAATAGGGAATGGTTTAATGCAAATAAATCAACATTTGAAGCGGAACAAAAAAAGGTTAAAACTTTTTATAATGCTGTTCTGGAGCATTTAAAAGCAACTGATCTTATTGAAAACGTAAAACTGTTCAGGATTTATAGAGATGTAAGATTTTCAAATGATAAACTGCCCTTTAAATCTCATTTTGGCGGACATTTTACGCGGGCAACGAACAAATTACGCGGCGGATATTATCTGCATATTGGTCCGGGAGAAAGTTTTTTGGCCGGCGGATTTTGGGAACCGAATAAAGAAGATCTGGCGCGCATCAGAAAGGAATTCGAAACGGATGCATCTGAAATCAAGGCCATCGTAAATACTCCGGAATTTAAAAAACATTTCGGAAAATTAAAGGGTGAATCCGTAAAATCGGCACCTAGAGGTTTTGACAAAAACCACCCGAATATCGATTTAATACGGCTAAAACAATTTATTGTGTCGCGTGAATTTACGGATGATGAAGTGTTGGCGCCAAACTTTTTGGAGGAAGTTGTAGCTTCTTTTGTGGCCATGCGGCCTTATTTGGATTATATGAGTGATGTGCTGACCACCGATTTGAATGGAGCATCATTGGTTGATTAAAAGTAAAATATTAGATATTAGAAGTTAAATATTAAAAGTATTGATCTTCGTTTATCTTATATTAAAAGTTGATAGTATTTCAATTGATTTTATCTCTTAAGAAGTCTGTTCCGTTTTTTCGGGAGCCAATGTTTTAAGCCCATATTAAAATAAAAAAAGCTGTCCGAAATTCATTTCGGACAGCTTTTTTATTCTTGAGACTTTAAGATTACTCTACCAAAACCCAATCGCCTTTATCAATTAAAGGAATTGCCTGTTTGTATTTCACCGATTTATTTTCGCCTGACATGACGTGCTTAATGGTCACTTGTTCATTTCGTCCAATTTTTCGCTCAGTGCGCACAATAGTTTCAACTATTTTTGGCTGTTGCGTTTGGTTGGTTTGTTGGTTTGGCGCTGAACTGCCATATTCTTCCTTGCTCAACTGCAATTTTTCGCGTTTCTGTTCTCTTGCAGGTAACACACGCGTTGCGTCTTGCGATGGCAATTCGCCTTTAAATAAGAAAGATAAAACTTCTTTATTAACCGTATCCAGCATTCCGTTAAACAGTTCAAACGATTCAAATTTGTAGATTAAAAGCGGATCTTTTTGCTCGTAAGTGGCATTTTGAACCGATTGTTTCAACTCATCCATCTGGCGTAAATGATCTTTCCAAGTATCATCAATAATGGCAAGTGTAATATTTTTCTCAAAATCGGTGACCAATTCTTTTCCTCCGGTTTCATAGGCCGTTTTTAAATTGGTGACAACTTTCAATTCCTTTGTTCCATCTGTAAAAGGAACAACAATACGTTCATATTTTTCTCCATGATTTTCATAAACATCTTTAATTACCGGAAAAGCAGCTTTGGCATTTCTTTCCAATTTTTCTTTATAATGTTTGTAAATCGCATCAAAAAGCTGGTCGGTAAGTTCTTGTACTGTACCCGATTTAAACTCTTCTTCATTGAAAGGAGCCGTGGTTGAAGAAAAACGAATCAACTCAAATTCGAAATTCTGAAAATCATTAGAAGGTTTATTTTCTCTGATCAACAAATCACAAGTATCAAAAATCATATTTACGATATCAACCTGCAAACGATCTCCGTAAAGCGCGTGGCGGCGGCGTTTGTAAACAACTTCTCTTTGAGAATTCATCACATCATCATATTCCAACAAACGTTTACGAACACCAAAGTTATTTTCTTCCACTTTGCGTTGCGCACGTTCAATGGATTTTGAAATCATGGAGTGCTGGATAACTTCACCTTCCTGAAGTCCCATTCTGTCCATCATTTTGGCGATACGTTCAGAACCGAACAATCGCATTAAATTGTCTTCCAAGGATACATAAAACTGTGAAGAACCTGGATCTCCCTGACGGCCGGCTCTACCACGTAACTGACGGTCGACACGACGTGAATCGTGACGTTCGGTACCCACAATGGCCAAACCTCCCGCTTTTTTAACTTCATCAGAAAGTTTGATGTCGGTTCCACGACCGGCCATGTTTGTTGCAATGGTTACCACGCCCGAGTTTCCTGCTTCAGCAACAATATCCGCTTCCCTTTTGTGCAATTTGGCGTTTAATACATTGTGTTTTATTTTTCTGATGGTCAACATTCGGCCCAGCAATTCAGAGATTTCTACGGATGTTGTTCCTACCAATACCGGACGGCCTAAATTCACCAAGTTTTCAATTTCTTCAATAACGGCGTTGTATTTTTCACGCTTTGTTTTAAAAACCAAATCATCACGGTCATCACGAACCAAAGGTCTGTTGGTCGGAATTTCAATAACGTCCAATTTATAAATTTCCCAGAATTCACCCGCTTCAGTAACCGCAGTTCCTGTCATACCCGCCAATTTACGGTACATTCTAAAGTAATTTTGAAGTGTAACCGTTGCATAAGTTTGCGTTGCTGCTTCAATTTTTACGTTTTCTTTTGCTTCAATGGCTTGATGCAATCCGTCTGAGTAACGGCGACCTTCCATAATACGGCCGGTTTGCTCATCAACAATTTTAATTTTGTCTTCCATAATCACATACTCTATATCTTTCTCAAATAAAGTGTATGCTTTAAGCAATTGATTCATGGTGTGAATACGCTCGCTTTTGATGCTAAAATCACGATACAAAGCTTCTTTCTTTGCAGTTAAAACTTCCGGAGCATTATTTTCGCTCTCAAGATGTGCAATTTCAGTGCTTAAATCGGGTAAAATGAAGAAATTTTCATCACCGTCGTCACCAGATAAAAAGGTAATTCCTTTGTCCGTTAATTCAATGGAATTGTTTTTTTCATCAATCACAAAATACAGCTCTTCGTCAATTTTAGGCATCTCACGGTTGTTATCCTGCATATAATGATTTTCCGTTTTTTGCAAAAGTTGTTTGTTGCCTTCCTGGCTTAAAAATTTGATTAAGGCTTTGCTTTTTGGCAAACCTCTATAAACGCGAAGCAATAAAAATCCGCCTTCTTTGGTGTCGCCTTCGCTTATTAATTTTTTTGCCTCGGCTAAAACAGCGGTTAAATAATTTCTTTGGATAGAAACAATTCTGTCCACACTTGGTTTTAACTCGTTAAATTCGTGACGGTCGGCATTTGCGGTTGCGCCGGAAATAATTAAAGGTGTACGGGCATCATCAATTAAAACAGAATCGACCTCATCCACAATGGCGAAATTGGGCGGACGTTGCACCAAATCGTTTGGTGAATGCGCCATATTATCACGTAAATAATCAAAACCAAATTCGTTATTTGTGCCATAAGTAATATCGGCGTTGTAGGCTTTTCTTCTTGCGTCAGAATTTGGGTCATGGTGATCGATACAATCTACACGCAATCCGTGGAATTCAAAAATTGGTCCCATCCAGGCGGCATCACGTTTTGCCAAATAATCGTTTACAGTTACCAAATGCACGCCTTTTCCGGTAAGTGCATTTAAATAAACTGGCAAAGTGGAAACCAGTGTTTTTCCTTCACCTGTCATCATTTCGGCAATTTTACCTTGATGTAACACCGATCCGCCAATAAGTTGCACATCGTAATGAACCATATCCCAGGTTACTTCTTTTCCTTGGGCATCCCATTTATTTGCCCAAATGGCTTTGTCGTTTTCCAGCACAACATTGTCTCTTGTTGCCGAAAGCTCGCGGTCAAACGGGGTAGCGGTAACAGTAAGGAATTTATTTTGGGTAAAGCGTTTGGCAGTTTCTTTAACAACTGCAAATGCTTCGGGCATAATTTCGTTCAATGTTTTTTCTGAAGCGAGGTATAAATCGTCTTCCAGATTGTCAATTTCACCATAAATTTCTTCTTTTCTGTCGATGTTCGCCTCAGTAACTTCTTCTTTTAATTTATTGATTTTTGAAGTAAACTCACTGGTGTCATCTGCTATTTTTTGCTTAAAGTAAGCCGTTTTTTCTCGTAATTGGTCGTTTGTCAGGTTTGTTATCTCATTTTCAAAAGCATTTACATTAGCAACAATTGGTTGCAGCAATGCCAAATCTCTCTTGTTTTTATCTCCAACAAAAATTTTAAGAACTGAATTTATGATACTCATAGTATAGGTGTCAAATTTTTTAATAATTACACGTAAAATTACGGTAATTTAAATTGTTATTTAATAGCCGGTAAAGTTAATTTTTTTAAAGTTAAATTGTTTTAAATCTGTCTTAAATTATAATTGATTAAGCAAAAAAAAAGTCTCGCTAGAGACTTTTTTTGATTTGGTATTTTTTAATATTCATCTTCGTTCCAAAGATAGTCTTCTTCAGAAGGATAATCGGGCCAAATTTCGACGATAGATTCGAAATTTTCTTCCTCATCTTCAATCTCTTGAAGATTTTCCACAACTTCTAAAGGCGCTCCGGTCCTAATCGCATAATCAATCAACTCGTCTTTTGTTGCAGGCCAAGGTGCATCCGCCAAATATGATGCTAATTCTAGTGTCCAATACATAACTTTTTCGTATTAAATTTTTGCAAAAATAATTTTTTTACTCAATTAGGCAAGCTATTTCTCCTTTTATTTCAAAATAAAAAAGAACTTAATTTATTTTCTCAGGAATCCAAGGAATTTCTTGGGCATGATTGTCAACAGTCAACTTCCGTGCCAGCACAAAAAGATAGTCTGAAAGTCGATTTAAATACACCAAAATATTTGGATTTATGGTGCTTTCGTCACTTAATTGTGTGGTGATTCGCTCGGCTCTTCTGCAAATGCAGCGGGTAATATGACAGAATGACACAGAGGTATGTCCGCCAGGTAAAATAAAATGCGTCATTTGTGGCAGCGACTCATTCATCAGGTCAATTTCATTTTCTAAAAGCGTAACAGATTCCTCGCTTATTTTATTGATATTTAAGCGTTCTTTTCCACTTTTTAGGATTTCTTTTTCCGGTGGCGTTGCCAGCATCGATCCCAAAGTGAACAATTCATTTTGAATCTTCAGCAATATTTCTGTGGTGTGTTGGTCAATTTTTTGGTCACGAATCAATCCGATATACGAATTTAGCTCATCCACAGTGCCATAGGCTTCAATCCTTAAATGATATTTTGGCACCCTTGCTCCTCCAAAAAGAGAAGTTTTGCCTGTATCTCCGGTTTTTGTATAAATTTTCATTTGTTTTTATTGTATTTTTTATTGTTACAACTGCTGTCTCTACGAATCATTTTTTTTATATATCAAAATTTGCAATGCCCTGATTCATGCTGCAAATTAACTAATTTTTAAGTGATTTCAATTAAACTCTGATGGTGAAATGTTGTTTTTTTTGTTCTTTTCTAAAAAACACCATTCCCCAAAAAAATGTGTTAATGGTGATGGTTACTTTTGGATGATTTTTTATTTCCTGCCAAGCCAGTTGCATTTCTGGTGACCAATTGATATCGTCAAAAATAAATAACGAATTGTTATGGACAGTTTTTAGGCATTGGTTGAAGTATAGAAGCGTTGGTTCTTTTTGATGATTGCCGTCAAAATAAATTAAATCGTACTGTTTATCTGCCAAAACAGCCGATAGAGTTTCATTGAAATTTCCAACAATCAAATCAATATTGTTTAACTGATTGGTTTTGAATAATGCTTTGGCAACATCCGCAGTGTTTTCGCAGCCTTCAAGTGTACTAATTTTAGCTTCTGGATTTCCGATACTCAAAGCGGAAGTTCCCAATCCTACGGAAGTTCCTATTTCCAATATGTTTTTCGGATTGAAATAGTCAACCATCCGAAGTAAAAACGCAGATTTTTTTTTGTTGATGCCCGCTATTTTTGCAATATCAGACACTTTTCGTTCGTTACTTTTAAAAACCGAAGATCCTTTGCCATAATCGGTTATGGTGATGCTGTTTTTATTTGAATATAAACACTTTTGAATTTTGTAAAATGCTTTCATTTTGGTAGGATTTGTATGGCTGTTAAAACATTTTGTCACTAAATTATAAACAAAAGGGGAGTGTACACCGTGTTTATTTGTTGACGCCAATAAAAAAGCGATAAACGACCTAATTTTGAACCATTTCATGACAAGTCAATTTTAATGCGAAAATAGTTGAAAAATTATTTTAATACGCTATTTAAAATTATATTTGCCATAGCCTGATGAGTTTTTTATGAAGAAAATTTTTTTTTACGCGGCAGTTTTAAGTCTGCTATCGTCCTGTATTTCAACGAAGAAAGTAACATCTTTTCAAGGTGAACCGATAACCAAATTGGAAATCACCAAATTAAACAGTGAACCATATCGTTTGCAGATTAATGATATTTTATATATCGACATTAAGGCAGAAAACCAAGAACTTGTGACGCTTTTTAAAAACAGCGCTTCGGGCGGAGGCGGTGCGGGCGGACTTTATTTTACCGGTTATACCATTGATAGTCACGGAAATATCAGGATTCCTTATCTTGGTGAAGTAAATGTTTTGGGTTATACCGAAAAAGAAACCAGAGAAAAATTGGAAGTTGAACTGGGCAAGTTTTTAAAGAATCCCGAAACTGTTTTTGTCACGGTAAAATTGGGCGGCGTAAACTTTATTGTCACAGGAGAAGTGGGGTCTCCGGGAACAAAAAATTTGGCGCAAAATCAGGTTTCTATCATTGATGCGATTGCCAATTCAGGAGAAATTTCTACTTATGGAGACCGCGAAAATGTTTTAATCATCAGAAAATCGCTTGATGGGGTCAAAAAATATAAAATAAATATGAATGAAATGGCCATATTTGAATCGGAAAATTTCTATATTCAGCCTAATGATATTATTTATGTTGCGCCGTTGAAGCAAAAGGCATGGGGAATTGGAACTACAGGTTTGCAGGCGTTTACAACAGTGGTTTCTGTATTGTCTTTTGTGGTAACTTCAGTTTTATTAGTTAAAAATTTATAATATTTTATGGATAATAAATTCAAATTTATTGAAAATCCAAGTGAGCAAATCTCAAACATTAAAGATTATTTATTTCGAATTTTAGCCAATTGGAAATGGTTTGTGGCATCAATTGTGGTGGCGCTTGCAATTGCCTATTATATCAATATTTCTACCCAAAGAATTTATGGTTTAAAAACGACCATTGCCGTAAACGAAAAACAAAATCCGCTTTTTTCATCGGGAACAAACATTGCATTTAACTGGGGTGGTGTTAGCGACAAAGTAGAATCCATCCGAAAAGCATTGACTTCAAGATCCCACAATGAAAAAGTAATCAACAGGCTCAATTTTTATGTTGATTATTTAAAAGATGGCCGTTTCAGAATTGAAGATGCCTATGGAGAAACACCTTTTACGCTAAAATTGCAACCAAACCAGTATCAGTTACTTAACACTTTAATAAAAATTGATTTTATAGACAATCAACGTTTTGAACTGTCGGTGGATTTCAATGAAAAGGCAACCTATAAACTGAACAATTACAAAGACGAAACGCAACAGGATTATGACGGTGATAAAAAACGTTTTTCAAAAGTCTTTTTAATAGATGAATACATAAATCTTCCTTTTTTAAAGGCGCAGATTGAGACTAAAAGCGACGTGAAAAATTTAAAGGGACAGTCATTTTATATTAAGCTGCGCTCTATTAATCAGGTGGCGGGCGAGTATCAAAATGTAAGAGCGGCCGGACTTACAGGCACTTCTTTAATTGAATTGAGTCTGTCGGGCCCAAATAAAAACAGGCTTGTTGATTATTTGAATGAAACTGTTAACGTTTTGGCCGAATTGGAATTTGAACAAAAAACCAATTATGCCAGAAGTACAAAGGAATTTATTGACGCCCAGTTTAAAAACACGTCAGACAGTTTAAGATTAATTGAAGACAACATAGGGAAGTTTAAACAAGAAAACGCAATATACCAATTGTCTGCTGAAGGCGGTGAAATCTATTCCCAAACACTAAGTTTGGATAAAATGCAAGAGCAGTTGGGAGACCGGATTGCGTATTTTAACAATTTGGAAAATTATATCAAAACACATTCAGATTTTACGAATATTCCGGCACCCGCTATCATAAATATTGAAGATGGTTCAATTTCCGAAATGATGGGGAAATTAACCGAACTTTCCATTAGAAAGGAAAAATTATCGAAAGAAGTTACCCCAAATCACCCTTCTTTAATAGCTGTAAATCAGGAGGTTGAAACTACAAGAAATGTATTGCTGGAAAATCTCTCCTCCTTAAAAAACGAAACTAAAATTACCCTAAACAACAGCAGGAATCGTTTAAATAATTATAATGCTGAACTCAATAAACTTCCGAGTAAAGAACAGAAATTGTTGAATTTTCAACGAAAATACAGTTTAACGGAATCTAATGTTGTTTTCCTGATGCAAAAACGATACGAAGCGGATATTGCCATTGCATCAACGGTATCGGATATTTCGGTATTGGATACTGCAAAGGACACCGGACAAGGTTCAATTTTGCCAAGAACGGAATTTAATTATATGGTGGCCCTGCTTTTGGGAACCATTTTACCGTTATTTTTGATTATTGCGAAAGAAGTTTTGGATACCAGAATACATTCTACGGAAGACATTGAAAAAATCTCTCCAATTCCTGTTTTAGGGGTTGTGGGAAACAATGGCGCCGACAGTAATTTGGCGGTATTTACCAAACCAAAATCCGGCGTGGCCGAATCATTCAGGGCGCTACGTTCAAACATTCAATTTTTATTTACCAGAAATACCAAAGATAAATGTAAAACCATCATTGTAACTTCATCTGTGAGCGGAGAAGGCAAAACATTTGTTTCAATTAATATGGCCACTGTTTTTGCTTTGGGAGGTAAAAAAACAATTTTGGTGGGATTGGATTTGCGCAAACCTAAAATCTTTGATGATTTTGAAATTTCTAATGAAAAAGGTATTGTAAATTATTTAATAGGGGAAGAAAATTTGGAGACGATTATCCAAAAAACGAAGATTCCTAATTTGGATGTTATTACTGCCGGTCCCGTGCCGCCAAATCCATCAGAATTATTAATCGGTTCATCAACCGAAGAATTGCTCAACAGCTTAAAAGAAAATTACGATTATATTATTTTAGACACGCCGCCAATAGGATTGGTGAGTGATGCGGTTGAGTTGTTGAAATATGCCGATTCCACGCTTTATATCGTCCGGCAAAACTATTCCCAAAAAGGAATGCTTAAAATGATTAACGAAAAATATATCAAAGAAGAAATTTCAAATATCAGTATTGTATTGAATGATTTTACCATAAAATTGCGTTATGGCGGTTACAGTAATGGCTATGGTTATGGCTATGGTTACGGTAAATATGCCAATGGTTATGGTGACGATGATACGGCGCCTAAATCATTTATTAAAAATATTTTCAAAAGAAAAAAGAGAAGTTAGATATTTGATATTAGATATTAAATATTAGAAGTTAAAAGTTTAAAGCTGAAAG
>JAVVEF010000030.1:0-3799 GCA_032251275.1 Lutibacter sp. | reverse complement strand
AAGTTAAAAGTTTAAAGCTGAAAGACCGATCCCGATATTAGAACGAGAGGCTGTAAAATACTATTTCCTGGGTTGTTTATTTTAACACCCAAAATGACTAATCTAATTGCGTAACTTGCGAAAAAACTTTGCGAACTTAGCGGTTAAAAGACGTAATTAACTTGTTTATCATAAATGAAATTTTCCTCCGTGTAACTTTGTGATTCTTGGTGTAAACTTTGTGCAATACCATTTGCACAGAATCGCACATAGAAAAAAAAATAATGACTCACAAAGATGAATGGCCTGTTAAATTCAGATAAGAACCATTAATAAATAATTTATAGTTTTAAGAAAATTAGAGTGCGGAATTCAGGAGTAGCAAGCGCAAAGCTCATTTCTTATTTCAATCAAACTCCCTTTCCTTAGGAAAGGGTTGGGGATAGGATTAAGAATACATTTGGTCTCTTAATTCCTTAATTTTTGGATCTTCCAAATACTCATCAAATGTTGAATACCTGTCTATAATTCCTTTAGGTGTAATTTCAATAATTCTGTTGGCAACAGTTTGTGCAAATTCGTGGTCATGGGTTGTAAAGATGACTGTTTCTTTAAAGTTTTTTAAGGAATTGTTAAATGCTTGAATGGACTCTAAATCCAAATGGTTTGTAGGTTCATCCAACATCAATACATTTGCTCTCACCATCATCATTCGGGACAACATACATCTTACTTTTTCGCCACCCGACAGCACATTGCATTGTTTTAACGCTTCTTCGCCACTAAAAATCATTTTTCCCAAGAATCCTCTTAAATAAACTTCTTCTCTTTCTTCTTCGGTTTTGGCATATTGACGCAGCCAATCTACCAAATTAAGGTTCGGATTTGTGAAGAACTCCGAATTGTCCAAAGGCAAATACGATTGGTTGGTGGTTACGCCCCATTGAAATTTCCCTTCATCGGCTTTTTCGCTTCCGTATAAAATTTCATAAAATGTGGTAACGGCTCTTGAATTTCTTGAAATTAAAGCCACTTTATCACCTTTATTCAATATAAAGCTGATATCTTTAAACAAAACGCCATCATCAGCTGATTTTGATAAATGTTCTACATTTAATATTTGGTCGCCGGCTTCTCTTTCAAGTTCAAAAATAATGGCCGGATACCTTCTGCTTGAAGGTTTAATTTCATCAACATTCAACTTTTCAATCATTTTTTTACGGCTGGTTGCTTGTTTTGATTTTGCAACGTTGGCAGAAAAACGACGGATAAATTCTTCCAATTCTTTCTTTTTGTCTTCGGCTTTTTTACTTTGCTGCGCTCTTTGTCTGGCTGCCAATTGGCTCGATTCATACCAAAAAGAGTAATTTCCCGAGTAATGGTTAATTTTTCCGAAATCTATATCAGAAATATGAGTACAAACCGCGTCTAAAAAGTGACGGTCATGCGATACCACAATCACGGTATTGTCATAATTTGCCAAAAAGTTTTCCAACCAGCCAATGGTTTCAAAATCCAGGTCGTTGGTAGGCTCATCCATAATTAATACATCCGGATTGCCAAATAACGCCTGCGCCAATAAAATTCGCAATTTTGTTTTACCGTCTATATCGCTCATTAAGGAATAATGCATATCTTCTTTAATTCCCAAAGATGACAACAAAGTTGCGGCGCCGCTTTCTGCGTTCCATCCGCCCATTTCTTCAAATTCCGCCCCTAATTCACCGGCTTTAACACCGTCTTCCTCAGAAAAATCGGGTCTTGCATATACGGCATCTAATTCCTTTTTAAGGTCGAATAATTTTTTATTGCCCATCATTACAGTATCCAACACCTGATATTCATCAAATGCAAAGTGATCTTGGGAAAGCACAGACATCCGTTTGCCTTTATCCAAAATTACTTGTCCGGCCGTTGGGTCGATTTTACCTGAAATTATTTTTAAAAATGTTGATTTTCCTGAACCATTGGCACCAATAATTCCGTAGCAGTTACCAACTGTAAACTTTGTGTTTACATCGTCGAATAAAATGCGTTTGCCGAATTGAACAGATAAATTTGATACTGAAAGCATTATAAATTAAGTTTTTAAAATTTTTGCAAAAGTAGTGAAATAGATTTATAAAAAAAATAGCAAACTAAAAGTTAATTTTTTTGGTTTCAAATGATTTCCCGCTACATTTAACACCTCATTAACAAGATGGCCAAACAGATGGTTGTATTTTTGTTTAAATAAACTTTTATGAAGTACATTTTCTATGTCATATTGTTATTTTTAACTTTTGGTTGCAAAAAAAGCAACGAAAATGATATTGCTTATTTTGGCGGACAAATTATCAATCCGAAAACAAATTTTGTGCTGCTTTTAAAAGACGAGAAAGTTTTGGATACATTGTTGCTTGATGAAAACAACAGATTTTTAACCGAAATTCCTTCTTTGCAGGAAGGTTTGTACACGTTTAAGCACGGAACAGAATTTCAATATATTTATTTGGAACCTTCGGACAGTGTTTTGGTGCGGCTTAATACGTGGGATTTTGACCAATCACTTGTGTTTAGTGGAAAAGGAAGTGCTAAAAATGAATTTCTAATAAATTTATATTTGCAAAATGAGAAGGAGGAAAGAATGATGTACCGCAATTTTAATTTGAAAGAAAATGATTTTCAGGCTAAAATTGATTCACTTTCCAAAGCAAGATTTACTGTTTATAATGATTTTTTCAAAAATGAATCCATAGTTTCAAAAGGATTCAAAAAATTGACAAATACCGCCATTCAATTTCCCTTATATAGGTTAAAAGAAGTATATCCCTATTACCACAAACGTATTTTTAACCTAAAAGAATTTGCGAAAGTTTCTGATGAATTTTATAATTACCGACATAAAATTAGTTTAAATGAAGAAGATTTGGTTTCATTTTATCCTTATCAAAATTATGTGGTCAGCTATTTATACAATATCAGCTATCAGCTCAAAGAGAAAGATGATTCCAAAAATGATATTACTGTGAATATATTAAATGCCATTAATGAGCATATTACAGCAGAGGATTTCAAAAATATTTTACTGAAAAGAGTTTTGGTGAGTGATTTGTTAAAAAATGAATCGGAAAGTCGTGTAAATAAAGAAGCTCTACACATATTTTTTGCAAGTTGCACAAACACAGCTTATGTTGAAAAGGTTAACAATTTGGTGAAGGACTGCAAAATGATAACCCAAGAGGAACCGCTTCAAGATTTTGATATTATTTCATATAACAATGTTGCAATGACCATAAATGAGGTTATTAAAAATAAAAATACGGTGATTTATTTTTGGTCAACAGATTTTATAACCACCGATTATTTGGAGAACCGCATAAAATTTTTGGAAAAAAAATATCCCGATTTGCTGTTTGTTGGCATTAATATGCAAAGCTCTTCGCAAAATTTATCCGAAGATGCTCACTTAAAATTATCGGATATCAATAACCAATACCTGCTTTCAAAAGACAGTTATGCACATAACTATTTAAGCAGCAACTATCCACGCACTATTTTAATAGACAAAGAAGGAATTGTTAAAAACGGATTCATCAATCTGGATTCCAAAAAGTTAGATTTGGAATTAATTAAATTGACATCATTCAATTGATCATCATTTAATTTGTGTTAGCGATAGCAACGGTATCCTTTTTTAAATTTCAATTTAAAAAAGATATAGTGGATAACGCGACCCGACGGGGAACACCCAAATGATATTTCTAAACAGCACTTAACGTTAAATAAAACAAAAATAAATTTTATTAATGTTATTCGTATGCTTTTAAAGTGTACTTTT
>JAVVEF010000029.1:6041-25693 GCA_032251275.1 Lutibacter sp. | reverse complement strand
TTATTTACTTTCATTTTATTTATATCAATTTATCAGTGATCAGTTATAAGTATCTTCGGAGAGGATACACCTCACCCTAGGGGGTGAGGATGAATGTAATCTTCGGTATAGGAAGAACACCATCGAGTATTTAATTCCTCGATTATCCATTTCCTCTCAAAATGGATATCACCCCTCTCGTTTAATGTATCTCAACATTAGGTGAATGAGTAACCAATAGATTTTATATCGAATAAGTGGTAGAGGGTACAAGGTGAGGTACAACAACTCCCCTAAACATTATTCTCAACTCAGATAGAACTCTCAATAAATATCACTATCACGATAAGTATTAGTACTATCTGTATATAAGTATATAGAAATTTAGAAAACGTAAAGAAATTGGTGTAAAAAGTGAAAATATTTTTAAAAAGTTTATAAATAAAAGGATTTGAAGTCTAAAATTTAATTTAAAACCTCAACAATCACATCTGAAATTTCCACAATATCTTTTCTATTCATTCTTTCAAGACGAATTTTACCCTTCTTATAAATTGAGTGAACATGATTGTTTTTAAACATAGAACCACGAGGGGTAAGTAACCCCTCATTATTAAATATTTTTGATATCTTTCTGTACCCAATAGGGGTAAGGTTTTCTTCTATATAACCCTTAATTCTATTGAATAAGTACTCTTGATATTCAGAATATACGGACTTCCATAAATGAGTTGTAATAACTGATACAGAGAACTCTACGAGTAGTTTGTATGGGTAAGAATAATTGTCACTTGTCGTTACTCCACCGTAACGGATTTCGCCAAATTTCTTGGCTGATCCACATTACAACCACGCATTACTGCGATATAATAGGATAACAATTGCAATGGTATTGTAGATAAAAGCGGCGTAAAAGCTTCTTCGGTTTCTGGAATTTCAATCACATGGTCTGCAATATCCCTAACTACGGTATCTCCTTTAGTGACAATCGCAATAATTTTACCGTTACGTGCCTTTATTTCCTGAATGTTACTCACCACTTTATCATAATGGCCCTTTTTAGTTGCAATAACAACCACAGGCATATGTTCATCAATTAAGGCAATTGGTCCGTGTTTCATTTCTGCGGCAGGATATCCTTCTGCATGGATGTAAGAGATTTCCTTCAATTTTAAAGCGCCTTCAAGCGCTACTGGGAAATTATATCCACGTCCTAAATATAAACAATTTGGTGCATCTTTATAAATGGCTGCAATTTTTTCTATTTCTTTATCCATTTTCAACACCTCTTCCACTTTTGCTGGAATTAAGCTCAATTCTTGGATATAATGATGGTACATGGAGTTTGAAAGCTCTCCTTTTAAATTACCCAGTTTCAAGGCAATTAAAGCCAAAACCGTTATTTGCGTAGTAAAGGCTTTTGTTGAAGCCACGCCAATTTCAGGTCCGGCGTGAGTATAAGCACCCGTATCAGTTTCTCTTGCGATGGAAGATCCAACCACATTACAAACCCCAAATACAAAAGCGTCTTTAGATTTTGCCAGTTTTATGGCCGCCAAGGTGTCGGCAGTTTCACCGGATTGGGAAATTGCAATAACAATGTCGTTTTTATTTATAATCGGATTTCTGTATCTAAACTCAGAAGCATATTCAACTTCAACAGGAATACGCGCCAAGTCTTCGAACAAATATTCAGCCACCAAACCAGCATGCCAAGAAGTTCCGCAGGCCACAATCACCATGCGGTTTGCATTTAAAAATCTTGAAATATTATTGTCAACACTTCCCATTTTTATCATGCTTTTGGACGGCAAAAGACGACCTCTATAAGCATCTAAAATAGATTGTGGCTGTTCATGGATTTCCTTCAGCATAAAATGGTCGTACCCGCCTTTTTCAATTTGCTCTAAATTGAGTTTTAGTTGTTGAATATCAGGGACAACTTCGGCATTGTTGTGTATTTTACGAATTCTAATATCTTCGCCTAATTTAATAATAGCCAATTCCTCATCTTCCAGATAAATGGCATTTCTTGTGTATTCAATAAATGGAGAAGCGTCTGAGGCAACAAAAAACTCAGAATTATTTTCGCCAATACCAATGGCTATCGGACTTCCTAATTTAGCAACAATAATTTCGTTGGGTTTTGTTCTGTCTAAAACAGCAATAGCATAAGCTCCAACCACATTGGTGAGCGCCATTTGAACTGCATAGCCTAATTTACAATTATTTTTCGTCTTAATTTCTTCTATTAAATTAATTAAAACTTCGGTATCCGTATCACTTTTAAAAGTATACCCTCTGGTAATCAATTCCTTTTTAATGGTATCGTAGTTTTCGATAATTCCATTATGGACAATCACTAAATTTCCGGAATTCGAAAGATGCGGATGGGAATTTTCATTGTTAGGAACCCCATGTGTTGCCCAACGGGTATGCCCCAAAGCCAAATTGCCTTCAACATTATTTTGTTTCATGATTTTTTTTAAATCAGAAACTTTTCCTTTTGTTTTATAAAGGCTCATTTCATTGCCATCAACCAATACAACTCCCGCACTGTCGTAACCTCTGTATTCCAAACGCTGTAAACCGTTTATAACTATTGGGTATGCTTTTCTAAAACCTAAATAACCGGCAATTCCACACATCGCAATTTACTTTTTTAATTATTTAATTTTGTATAAGATATTTCAAGTTTTACCCTTTTGTCGCCAAAACTTGGGTCGCCTCCTAACAACACTACCCCTTTTGGTGTCCAGCTAAATTCCTTAATTTTCACATCATCAAAGGCGGTGGGAATATCAGAAGGATTAAAAACTTTTAACCCAATTTTCACCAAATCAATCGGTTCGTTTAGTGTTAATAATTTTGAAATATAATCTGTAATTTTAAAAACATAACGATACGGTTTTCCCGCGGCATCTCTTTCCAACAAACCGCCAACGGCAGCCAGTCCTTCTGTCATAATATCTGTTAACTGCTCGTTATCATCAAAATTGAATATAAATAATTGTTCCGGAGCAATATTACTGGCCGAATTTTGGTCAACATAAAAAATCAGGCTCGCATCATTAATCAGCCAGTTATTCTTCTGCAATTCGATGATATTTTCGTTTTTAAACAAATCAATTGTCGCCATTGAACCCGCAGCTCCTTGAACGTATAATCTGTCTTCACCGCTTTGGTGCGGTGCCAAATCTCTTTTAAGCACATTTGATTTTATGGCTCCGAACGCAAATGCATATTCATGTTTAACTCTAACAATTCCTTCTCCATTTATCCCATTTCCATTTAAATCTTTACCAGTAATAGTTGTATCTGTACCTTCATCCTCATCATTTGAGTAATAAATAGTCATTTTCGCATTTGCCATACTTAATGATACTAAGTGTGACTTATCATTAGCTAACAATTCCTCAGCTTCAATGTATAACCCTCTAAACCTTTTCTGAAACGTCTCTGTTGATGAAAAATCTATGTCATTAACATTATCAACAAAAATTTGTTTTATTAAAGTTTTATCTAAAGGGAGTTTAATTGAAGGACTTATATCTGTAGCTTTAATAGTGTCTTTATCAAAAACTGTTATTCCATCAGCCAAATATCTCTTAATAACTGATACTGTATCACTTGGATTAACTTTAAAATTCCCAGAATATAACGGCGAATCTTCTTTTAAGAATTCTTTATCAGAATAATAAATTGCAGGTTTAGAAGGATCATCAGGATCTAATGAATTTAAAAAGGTCCCTAATTCAAAAACACTTAGCTGAAATTCAACATCTTTATTTCCAAAAACTGAATCTATTGAAAACCTTGGTCTCCCATCTGACTCATTATCCTCTTTTGTAGATTGGTAAGGTATATCAATTATTACCTCATCTATTGTTACATTATCTCCGTAATTATAAGCATCACCTATAACCGGTAGATTTAAATTCGACACGATTGATGCACTTAAAGTGCCAAATTCATCGTCTGAATAAACGCCCAATAAATGTTGTGCAACGATATTACCGCTAGCGGGCACTCTTTCAACATTTTTATTAGCGGTTATAACTTCTGTTAATTTTTTATCTGTAGAAAAATTATTATTGTCAACCAGGTTAACACCAATACTTTCAATTTCCTTTTCGCACGATATGATAGTAAAAATTACTACTGAGAATAGCCCTAAGTATTTTAAAGCATTTACAACTTTAATTGCCATATATAAATGTTAGATTTTTTATGATAAAACTTTAGTTAAGTAAAAATTGGTGTAGGCACTGTTAAATTCGCTGATTGGAAAATAATCCAGCACAGGTTTGTCGCAAGTTTTTAAATAGTCAAGCAAATTACTTGGAAGTTGCTCGGTTGCTTTAATAACCGCGTCAGAATTTTCAATGGCATTGATTAAAATATTTGTGTAGGTTGGATTTAATAATGATTTAATTTTAGACTCGTCAATATTGTCAAATTTGATTTTTTCAAAAAACTTTTCGTTTAATGTGCCTTCAAAACCATTATTGTACAACGAAGTCACTATTTTACTGTTTGAAAACAATGGGTCATCTTTATAATATTCTTTAATGTATAAAGGTAAAAGTGAAGCCATCCACCCATTAACGTGAATAATATCAGGCGACCAATTTAGTTTTTTTACGGTTTCCACAACGCCTTTTGCAAAAAATAAGGCGCGTTCGTCATTGTCTTCAAATAAATTATTGTCTTCATCAGAAAACAATGCTTTTCTTTTAAAATACTCATCGTTGTCAATAAAATAAACCTGCATTCTTTCCTTTGGAATGGACGCAACCTTAATTATTAAAGGCATATCCATATCGTTGATAACCAGGTTCATACCTGACAAACGAATCACTTCATGGAGTTGATGTCTTCTTTCATTGATTAATCCATATCGGGGCATAAAAATCCTTGTTTGCCCACCATTGCTATGAATCATTTTTGCTGTTTCAAACGAGGTTGTTGACAATTCATTTTCAGGTAAATAGGGAACAACTTCTGAAGAAACAATCAATACTCTCTTATCTTTCATAAAATCAACTCTTATTTTAAATAATATGCAAAATTACGAAAATTAATGTAGAATTTAGCTTGAAAAATGTAAGTTTGCACGCTTTTAACGTTTATTAACAATCCGTTATGTTAGTTTTTGCTAAAATAAAATCGGTTCAAGAAAAATTAAGATCGCTTAAAAACGGTACTACTATTGGCTTTGTGCCAACTATGGGGGCGCTGCACGAAGGGCATTTATCGCTTGTGGAAAAGGCAAAAAAAGAGAACGATATTGTGGTCGTAAGCATTTTTGTGAACCCTACGCAGTTTGATAATGCCGATGACTTAATAAATTACCCCAAAACAATTGATACAGATTTGTCCTTATTAAAATCTACCAATTGCGACATTGTTTTTACCCCAACTCCAGAAGAAATTTATGCCGAGGATATTCAATCGCAATCTTTTGATTTTGACGGATTGGAATTTCAGATGGAAGGAAAATTCAGGGCTGGCCATTTTAACGGCGTAGGTACCATTGTTGAGCGCCTATTTGAGATCGTTAAACCGCATAAAGCCTATTTTGGAGAAAAAGACTTTCAGCAAATCCAGATTATTCGCAAAATGGCGGAAAAAAGAAAGCTGACCGTTCAAATTATTGCCTGTTCCATTCACAGAGAAAAGGACGGTTTGGCCATGAGTTCCCGAAATATGAGGCTTTCTAAAGAACAACGCGCCGCAGCGCCGTTTATTTATGAAACATTAAAGAAAGTCAAAATTCAATTTGGCACAAAAAATGCTTCGGAAGTGGTGAAATGGGTTGAAAATGAATTTAAAAATCACCCAATATTGCGCTTAGAATATGTCGAAATTGCAGATGAAGATACATTATTGCCAGTTGAAACCATAAATCCATCAAAAAAATATCGCGCCTTTATCGCAGTTTTTGCAGGAAATGTAAGACTTATAGATAATATAAGTTTATAAATATAACAGATTAATTCAAAATCATTAATTTTGCACTATGCAAATACAAGTCGTAAAATCAAAAATTCACAGGGTTAAAGTTACCGGCGCCGATTTAAATTATATCGGCAGCATAACTATTGATGAGGATTTAATGGATGCAGCAAACATAATTGAAGGGGAAAAAGTTCATATTGTGAACATTAACAATGGCGAACGCCTTGAAACCTACGTAATTCAGGGTCCAAGAAAAAGCGGAGAAATTACTTTAAACGGGCCTGCCGCCAGAAAAGTCGCCAAAGGTGATATTATTATCATTATTTCTTATGGCATTATGGATTTTGAAAAAGCAAAATTATTTAAACCAACGTTAATTTTTCCTAACGAAAATGACAATACGTTAACCTAAATTGATTAACAAATTAAAAAAAATTAGTTTTATAACACTCCCAATAGCCTTGGGAGTTTTTTTAATTTGGTACTCCGTTTCAAAATTTACCCCGGCCGACATCCAATCAATTAACGCTTCATTTGAGTCGGCCAATTATTGGTGGGTGGCGCTGTCTTTGTTTTTCGGTATTTTAAGTCATTTGTCACGCGCTTATCGCTGGCAATTTTTGTTGGAGCCTTTGGGCTACAAACCAAAGTTTGCCAATAGCGTTATGACCGTTTTAATCGCTTATTTACTAAACTTATTTATCCCTCGTTCAGGAGAAATTGCACGGGCAGTAAGCATCAAAAAATACGAAAATATTCCACTTGAAAAAGCCATAGGAACCATCGTTGCCGAGCGCGTTGCCGATGTAATTATGCTGCTTTCAATAACCGGAATCGCCTTTTTTTTACAAACAGAATTGTTGGGAAGTTACCTGTTTAAAGAAAAAGAGGAAAGCAGTATTTATCTTAAAATTACGTTTTTGGTACTGTTCCCGCTGTTGGGAATTGCAACTTATTATTTCCTCAAAAAATCCAAAAATCCATTTATTCAGAAAATATATACCTTCATTAAAGGCTTAATTGATGGCATAAAAAGCATTATTACCATGAAAAAGAAATGGGCGTTTCTTTTTCACACCGTTTTTATATGGTTTATGTACGTGCTCATGTTTTACACCGTAACTTTTGCCCTGCCCGAAACCACAAACCTGCCTTTTGCGGCCATTATTGTAGCTTTTGTGGTGGGCGGTTTTAGTATGGCCCTCACAAACGGCGGCTTGGGAACCTACCCGGTTTTTGTGGCAAGCGCACTTATTTTATATAATATTGATGACAATGCCGCTCGCGCTTTCGGCTGGATTATGTGGACCGCGCAAACCTTAATGGTGATTGTATTTGGTGGACTTGCATTTTTTTTAATTCCCATATACAACAGAAAAGAACATTAACAATTCTTTAAAATTAAATTGACTTTTTTTGGCGTTCCTGCCGAAAAGGCAGGCGGGTTTTTCGTTCCAAACTTTTTTCGCCAAAAAAGCTCAAAAAGGTTTTCCCCTGCAACCCCTAACGCAAAATAAATTTAGATCTTTGATTTACGATTTTTTAACTTTAAACTTCTTTTATTTAATATTTAACTTTCAACTTCAGAAACTATTTAATTATAAAAAAACACGTTATTCTTCCTATATTTACTTTTTCAATAAAACCTTAAAATGGCCAAAACCAAAACCTTATTTTTCTGTCAGAATTGTGGCGCTCAATATGCAAAATGGCTCGGACAATGCACCTCTTGCAACGAGTGGAACACCATTGTTGAAGAAGTGATCCAATCCGAAGAAAAAAGAAACTGGAAACAATCCACATCACCAAAAAAAACCAATAAAGCATTAAAAATCAACGACATTGCTTTAGACAAAGAAGACCGGATTTCAACCAATAACAAAGAACTCGACAGGGTTTTGGGCGGCGGTTTGGTTAAAGGTTCCATGTTATTATTAGGCGGCGAACCCGGAATAGGAAAATCCACATTGCTTTTGCAAGTCGCGTTAACAATGCCAAAAAAAGTGTTGTACGTTTCGGGAGAAGAAAGTCAGTCTCAAATAAAAATGCGTGCAGAACGCCTTCAAAATTTAAACACCAATTGCTTAATTTTAACCGAAACAAACACCCAAAACATTTTTAGAGCCATTGAAGAAATAAATCCGGAAGTAGTTGTCATAGATTCTATCCAAACACTTTATACAGAATACATTGATGCTTCTCCGGGCTCCATTTCTCAAATTAGGGAAACTACGGCCGAGTTGATAAAATTTGCCAAAGAAACAGCTACACCCGTACTTTTAATTGGGCACATCACCAAAGATGGCAATATTGCCGGTCCAAAAGTTTTAGAACATATGGTTGATGTGGTTTTACAATTTGAAGGCGACAGAAATCACGCTTACCGCATCGTTCGCGCACAAAAAAACCGGTTTGGCTCTACGGCAGAAATCGGGATTTACGAAATGCAATCGTTTGGTTTGCGCGAAGTTGAAAATCCGTCAGAAATATTAATTTCCCAAAAAGAAGAAGATTTAAGCGGTACCGCCATTGCCGCAACCTTGGAAGGAATGCGCCCTTTAATGATAGAAGTTCAGGCGTTGGTAAGCACGGCGGTTTACGGAACGCCACAACGCTCCGCAACTGGCTACGACACCAAACGATTGAACATGCTTTTGGCGGTTTTGGAAAAACGTGCCGGATTCAGGTTGGGTGCAAAAGATGTGTTTTTAAATATTGCAGGAGGCATAAAAGTGGATGATCCAGCCATTGATTTGGCGGTGATTTGCGCCATTTTATCATCAAACGAAGATGTTTCAATTGCGCAGGATTTTTGTTTTGCCGCAGAAATTGGCCTGACTGGTGAAATTCGCCCGGTAAACCGCGTGGATCAACGCATTATGGAAGCCGAAAAATTAGGATTTCACAAAATATTTGTTTCAAAATTCAATAAAATCAGTGGCACAAACCATAAAATAAAAGTGGTGAAGGTCACAAAAGTGGAGGATGTTTTTGCCAATTTATTTTCATAAAAAAAACCGAGTAAAATTCGGTTTTTTTTATGCTATTTATCGCAGTTTTGCTTTTTATTGACTTCAATAATATACTTTTCCAAGGCCATCGTCATAGAAGGCGATTCAGGTGTTGGTGCCTGAATATTGCATTTTAAACCGGCCTCTGTCGCCGCTTTTATGGTCGAATTGCCAAATACCGCAATTCGTGTTTCTTTTTGCTGAAAATCAGGGAAATTTTGAAATAATGATTCAATTCCAGATGGACTAAAGAACACTAAAACATCATAAAACACATTCTCTAGATCAGTTAAATCGCTGATTAGTGTTTTATAAAAAATGCCACGCTCCCATTTTACGCCCAATTCATTTAAAGTTTCTGGAACAGATTCTTTTAGCTTATTTGATGAAGGCAATAAATACTTTTCCTCCTTGTATTTTTTAATCAATTTGGCCAAATCGGCAAAAGTGCGTTCGCCTACATAAATCTTGCGTTTACGATACACCACATACTTCTGTAAATAATAGGCTACAGCTTCCGACTCACAAAAATATTTCATATCATCAGGAACTATAAAACGCATTTCTTCAGCAATTCTAAAAAAGTGATCAACTGCATTTCTGCTTGTTAAAATAATAGCAGTATAATTTTTTAAATCAATTTTTTGGGCTCTAACCTCTTTCGCAGAAACACCTTCTACATGAATGAACGGTCTAAAGTCAATTTTAACTTTTTGTTTTTCAGACAATTCTAAATATGGGGAGTTCTCTGTTTTTGGAGTTGGTTGGGAAACTAAAATTGTTTTCACTTTCATAAAGTTCAATTTTTTGTTTTAATTTGTTAATTTCAATATAATTGCCAGAGGTGCTATTTCCAGTGCGCAAAGGTACAAAATAAAATAAAATAAGTTGTTAACTATGAGCTTTTTATTATTTGCAAGTACTAGAACGTAACGTAAAATTAGCAACATAAAAAGGATAAAAAATGTGGTTTTCAAAAATAATTCTTTATGAATATTGGCATAAGCACTAAGGATTAAAAAAGGCAATATCCACAATATAAGGTTGTTAAAATAACTCACCTTATCATAAACAATTTTACTGTATCTGTTTTTTATGCTGAAAATTTCAGCTAAAAATAGCCCTGTCAAATACCGAAAACAAAAATAAAGCCCTACAACCCCAAGCATCAATAAATAGCCATCTAGTCCGTTTAGTCTGTCGGAAAACTGCCACATACTGTTCGCAAAATATGATAACAGCGCCAATACCAAAATTTGTACCACAAACAGAAAAAATTGAAATAAATTCAGAATATCGTTCTTTTCTTTATTGAAATAAATAAAAAGATATTTTTTGGAGAAAAACAACGATGCCGTATGAAGCAACCGATCTTTGTATAAAACTTTCGCCCATGTTAAAAAAACAAGAATTGCCAAAAAAACAAGTGAAATCCAATGATGATTTTGCTGTATGATTTCTTTCGCTTCAAACATGAAGTATGTTATTATTTAAACGCAAAATTAGTGATAATTTGTTTTACCTTTGCCCCGTAATTTTAATTTATGTCGAATACGCTTGTCATCATACCTACTTATAATGAAAAAGAAAATATTGAAGCCATTGTAAGGGCTGTGTTTTCTCAGAAAAAGCAATTCGACATATTGGTGGTTGATGACAGTTCGCCTGATGGAACCGGAGAAATTATAAGAAACTTACAAGAAGAATTTTCGAATTTATTTTTGGAGGTCAGGTCTGAAAAAAGCGGTCTGGGAACTGCTTATATTCACGGATTTAAGTGGGCAATTTCTAAAAATTACGACTATATTATTGAGATGGATGCAGACTTTTCGCACAACCCCAATGATTTAATTAAATTGTATCATGCCTGCGCTGAAGATGGCGCCGATTTTTCAATAGGATCAAGGTATTTAAACAATAAAATTAACGTAATCAATTGGGATTTTAAACGGCTTTTTTTGTCTTATTTCGCCTCTAAATACGTAAGATTTATCACAAGAATACCAATTTACGACACCACCGCCGGGTTTGTTTGTTATAAACGCAAAGTGTTGGAAAGTATAGACTTAGATAAAATAAAGTTTGTGGGTTATGCGTTTCAAATTGAAATGAAATTTAAAGCCTGGAAGAAAAAATTTAAACATAAAGAAGTTTCCATTATTTTTACCGACCGAAAAAAAGGGACCTCAAAAATGAGCGGCTCCATAATTTCGGAAGCCGTTTTTGGCGTTATAAAAATGAGATTGGAATACTTTCCTAATTAAAAGAAAAAGAAAATGAGTTTAGTGCTTATTAAAAATGCCCGTATTGTAAACGAAGGAAAGATATTTGACGGCGATGTGCTTATAGACGGAGAATTTATTGTGGATATTGACACCTCAATTAGTTCAAAATCGGCCGACACCACTATTATTGACGCAGAAGGAAAATATTTAATTCCGGGATTGATAGATGACCAGGTTCACTTTCGAGAACCGGGATTAACGCATAAAGCAACCATTGAATCGGAGAGCAAAGCAGCCATTGCAGGCGGTATCACTTCATTTATTGAAATGCCAAATACCGTTCCGCAAGCCACCACCCAGAAACTGCTGGAACAAAAATTTGAAATTGCTGCAAAAACATCTTTTGCTAACTATTCATTTATGTTTGGCGGTACCAATGACAATTTGGAAGAATTATTGAAAACAAATCCGGCGAATGTTGCGGGAATTAAATTGTTTTTAGGTTCTTCAACAGGCAATATGCTGGTTGATGATGAAAAAGTGCTGGAAAAAATATTTTCTTCCACAAAAATGCTCATCGCGGTTCATTGTGAAGATGAAGCAACCATAAAAGCAAATTTAGACACTTGTCTGAAAGAATATGGTGATGATATTCCGGTAAAATTTCATTCAAAAATAAGAAGTGAGGAAGCTTGTTACATTTCGTCTTCCAAAGCAATTAAACTCGCAAAAAAAACTGGTGCGCGTTTGCATGTTTTTCATTTATCAACAGCAAAAGAAACCGAACTTTTTTCGCACAAAGGGCCTGTTGAAAAAAAACAAATAACTGCCGAAGTTTGTGTGCATCATCTTTGGTTTGATGAAAGTGACTATGAAACCAAAGGGAATTTTATAAAATGGAATCCCGCCATAAAAACTGCCCAAGACAAAGAAGGCTTGTTGAAAGCGTTACTCGATGACAGGATTGATGTAATCGCCACTGATCACGCACCTCATACAAAAGAAGAAAAAGAGCAGGTTTACACAAAAGCACCAAGTGGCGGGCCAATGGTGCAACACGCTTTGCCTGCACTCTTAAAAATGTTTCAGCAGGAAAAAATATCCCTTGAAAAAATCATTGAAAAAATGTGCCACAATCCGGCAAAAATTTTCAAGATTGAAAAAAGAGGCTTTGTCAGAAAAGGCTATTATGCCGATTTGGTATTGGTTGACATTTCTTCACCCTGGACGGTTAATAAAGACAATATTTTATATAAATGCGGCTGGTCTCCATTTGAAGGAACCACTTTTTACTCAAAAATTACCCATACATTTGTAAATGGCCATTTGGTGTATCATAACGGGAAATTTAATGGCGACACCAATAAAGGCAAAAGATTGTTGTTTAATAGAACAAATGAAAAAATTTAGTTACCTCTTTTTTTTAAGTATTTTTTTGATGGCTTGCACCAGTAATACCATCATGAAAAAACCCGACGATTTAATCTCTAAAAATCAAATGGTGGATTTGCTGACGGATATGCTTATTGCCTCAGGTGCCGAAAACATTAAAAACGCTGATCTTGAACGTAATGTGAATTATTTTCCTTTGGTTTTTGAAAAATACGGCATCGACAGCACGCGTTTTAAAGAAAGCAGTTTTTACTACACTTCCCAAATTGATGATTACGAAAAAATTCTGAAAAAAGTTGACGAACGCCTTAAAACCTTGAAAGAAGAATTTGACAACGAGATAAAATTAAAGGATTCCCTTAAAAATGATTCCATAAAAAATCTTCGGGAAGATTTTAAAAAAGTGCCTAAAAAGTCACGTAAACTTGATTCGTTAAAAAGCCCTTCAAAGAAATAGTAATTTATTTAATCTCCCTTTTGTAAAGTTCACAAACACTTTTTATGGTCTCGGGAATAGCTTCAAAATCAAAATTAAGATCCTTTTGTATTTTTTCTGAAGAATAATACCGTTCGTCGTGAATAGATTTTGCTGCATGTTTGGTAAGCGTTTCAGGAACGTTGGTAAAAACGGACTTCAATTTTTCCAATCGCCAGCCAATGGCGCTCATTAATTTTGTGACTTTTATGGAAGGTGGTTTTTTTTCGAATTTTTCTGCTATCTGACAGAAAATATTTTTAAAACTGCTGTTTTCGGCCACCAAAATATAACGCTCGTTTACAATATCTTTTTTCATCAGCAATAACATTGCTTTTACCACATCATTTACAGATACAAAACCCATCACGCCTTCACTGTAAAAAGAAAATCCCTTTTCAATTTTAGAAAATAAAGCACCCGATCCCTGATGCCAAAATCCGGCTCCCAATATAATTCCGGGATTTACAATTACAATAGGAACGCCTTCTTGTGAGGCGCGCCAAACTTCCATTTCTGCAGCGAATTTGGTAAGTGCATATCCGTAGCTCACTTTTTCCGTATTCCACTCGTCCGCTTCACTCATCATTTTGCCGGTAACCGATTTTTCAATGGTGGCCACAGAACTTACAAAACACAATTTTTTAACCCTGTTTTCAATACAAAAATTCACAATATTAGTTGTTCCATCAATATTGATTTCGTCCATAGCTGCATAGTCTTTGGAATTAAAGGAAACCAAAGCTGCGGAATGATAGACTTTCGTAACATTTTTAAAAGCTTCTTCCAGCGAAATAATATCGGTAATATCGGCTTCAACCCATTCAATTTTTTGAAAAAGCGCCTCATAATCTGAAGAAAAATATTGAAATACATTTTTTACAGCGCGTAAATCACTGCTTTTTCTATGAATCGCTTTTATCGAATCATTTTCCAACGAAAGATGATACAACAAATGCGAACCCACCAAACCTGTTCCTCCAGTTACTAAAATCATAAGACGAAAGTATAAAAAATGTTTGTTTTCTCCACGCAAAACACCGTTTTAAAAAACCAATCCCTAAAAGCCTTAACTAACAAGTAAAATTTTATCTTTGCTGAAATTTAAAAATTTGATGATGAATTTTGTTGAAGAACTGCGTTGGAGAGGCTTGTTACACGATATCATGCCCGAAACTGAAGAATATTTACTGAAAAATAAAACTACGGGATATATTGGATTTGACCCAACGGCCGATTCGTTGCATATTGGGAGCTTAGTGCCTATCATTTTATTGATGCATTTTCAACAGGCAGGCCATAATCCAATCGCTTTGGTTGGCGGCGCCACAGGAATGGTTGGTGATCCCTCGGGAAAATCGGAAGAACGCAATTTGCTGGATGAAGTAACTTTGGCCAAAAATGTTGCCGGCGTAAAATCACAATTGGCGCGTTTTTTAAATTTCGACAGTACTACGGATAACGCTGCACAGTTGGTGAACAATTACGATTGGATGAAAGAAATTTCACTGATTGAATTTGTGCGCGACATTGGCAAACACATTACCGTTAACTATATGATGGCGAAAGATTCAGTGAAAAAACGCCTGGATTCCGAGTCGCAAACCGGAATGAGTTTTACTGAATTTACCTACCAATTGTTTCAAGGTTACGATTTTTACCATTTATACAAAGAAAAAGACTGCAAACTTCAAATGGGCGGTTCCGACCAATGGGGAAATATTACTACGGGAACTGAATTAATAAGAAGAAAAGCGCAAGGAAAAGCATACGCTTTAACGTGTAAATTAATCACCAAGGCCGACGGCACAAAATTTGGGAAAACTGCCGGCGGAAATATTTGGTTAGATGCCAACAGAACCTCGCCTTACAAATATTACCAATATTGGTTAAACTGTTCTGACGAAGATGCTGAAAGTTATATTAAAATTTTCACTTTTTTAGACAAAGAAACCATTGAAACTTTAATTGCCGAACATCAAAAAACACCGCATCTGCGAATTCTGCAAAAGAAAATTGGCGAAGAAGTCACCATCATGACACACGGAAATGAAGCGTATGAAAATGCCATTAAAGCCTCAAATATTTTGTTTGGAAATTCTACTGCCGATGATTTAAAAACGTTGGATGAACAAACTTTTTTGGATGTTTTTGAAGGCGTTCCCCAGGCGGAAATTGAACGTTCTGTTATTGAAAACAAATTGGGAATTGTGCCTGCTTTTGCCGATTATGGTTTTTTAAAATCGAATGGCGAAGTGCGTAGGGCCTTAAGCGAAAATTCAATTTCGGTAAACAAAGAAAAGGTAAACGAAGATTTTGTGATTACCGCAAATGATTTAATTGCCGATAAATTTGTGCTATTGCAACGCGGTAAAAAAAGTTATTATTTATTGAAAGTGGTTTAAATGAATTGCTGCAAATATTAAAATATTTAGAGCGACTCCTGAAAATGGAGTCGTTTTTTTATGACATCACCATTAAATTACATCCTCTGATATCCGAATTGTCAAACCTTCCCAAAACCTCAAAGGTGCCGTTTTCGTAAGTTTTTCCTAAATCTTGCGTGGCAATAAATGAACAGGAATTGATATTTGCAAAATCTATCACATTGATGCCTCCCGATTTACCTTCCGGCAAAACAGTCAAAGCATCTTCCGTATCTCTCGTCAGTATTTTCATCCAGGGCGGACATTCGAAAATGCCGTTTCCTTTGGAATAAGCCTGGCTCAGCAACTCGGTCATCCCATATTCCGAATGTACGTGTTTAACACCAAAACCTTCACGTAAAATTTGGTGCAATGCTTCCCGTATCAGTTCTTTTCTTCTTCCTTTCATACCGCCTGTTTCCATAACAATGGTGTTTTTTAAGTTAAATTTGTGTTTTTCAACCAAATCCAGCAAGGCAAAAGAAACGCCAATCAGCAATACTTTTTCATTATTTTTGTCCAAATCAGCCAAATTCTTAGCCAATTCTTCTAAATTGTTCAGGTAAAATCCACTTTTTTTCTTTTTCGATTTCATAATAAAATCGTTCACCATATAAATCAAAGAAGATCCATCGCGCTCCAGATAGGAAGGCAACAAAGCCAAAACGGTATAATCTTCAATAGCGCCATAAAAATGCTCAAATCCTTTGGTAAAACTTTCTTCGTAAACAGATAAATCAGTAACAAAATGCTTGCTTTGCTCATTTCCGGTGGTTCCGCTGCTTAAAAATATCCGCTGAACAGTTTTTTCGGTAGACACAACTTTATGTGATTTAAAGAATTGAATCGGCAAAAAAGGGATATCTTCAACTTTATCAATGCGTTGAATATCTATATGTAAATGGGTTAAAAATTCCTTGTAAACAAAATTATTTTTAGCCTGAAATTGAAATATCTCAAGCGCCACTTTTTCAAATTTATGACTATTATGAAGATTAAAAATGTTAATTTTTTTCATAAATATTGCGAAACACCACAAAAGTAATGTAAATTTACGCAACCTATTATCTTTTTAGGTATCTTATTAACAATTAAAATGCTCGTATTTGGGGTTAGATAATCTCATAAAACAGTGTGCTAATAACGATCGAAAGGCACAAAAGGAAATTTATCAGCTTTTTGCTGGTAAGTTGTTTTCCATATGCCTAAAGTACTCTAAAAACAAACAAGAAGCTCAAGACAATTTTCAAGATGGCTTTATCGTCATTTTTGACAAAATTGGGCAGTTTAATTTTAAAGGTTCGTTTGAAGGCTGGTTAAAACGGGTAATGATTAACACAGTTTTATTAAAGTACAGAAAGAAAAATGTGTTAAATATTGTGACGGAAGATATTCCTGATGAGGTGATTGTTGACGTTGATGATGATGAAATTTCTTTAGATTTTTTGCTAAATCTAATCAATGAATTGCCCGACAGATATCGACTGGTTTTTAACCTCTATGCTTTAGATGGGTATTCACATAAGGAAATTTCAGAAATGTTGCTGATTGCGGAAGGCACCTCAAAATCAAATTTAGCCCGAGCAAGAGCCATTTTAAAACAAAAAATTGAAATTCATCAAAAAGCACAACAATCGATTTAAGTAGAAGATAATAGTAGTGAAAGATTTAAAAAATATTGACAGATTATTCCAAGAGAATTTAAAAGACTTTGAGGTTTCCCCACCAAATGAAGCATGGGATTCTATTGAAAATAGGTTAATGCCAAGAACTAAAAAAAGGGGAATTCCTTTTTGGCTTAAACTTTCAAGCATTGCGGCGCTATTCATTTTATTCTTTAGTGCAGGAACCATTTATTTCCTGCCAAAAAATAATTTTTCCAAAAATTTCTTTAACAAACAAACTACCAACAAAGAAATTTCAACCAAAAAAGATTCAGCAACAACAATTACTGTTGAAGAGAAATTAAAGGAAATGCAAAAAGTGGTGACCGCTTTAAGCAAAGAACTTGCTGAAATTGAGCAAAGTAACCAATTTTCGGCAAAAGCTGAGGAAAAAACAGCAGAACAAACTGCTTCAACGCAAAAATCAGAAAATAGTTTTTTGTTCAAAGACGCCAAAAACTTGCCTTTATCTAAATTCGCCGATAAAGAAGTTTCCAAAAAAGAAATCACAGAAAGCAAGTTTACCGTAGCCACCATTTTCGCACCCATTTATTTCAGTTCATTTGGCGATGGATCAGGAATTGACGCACAGTTTAAAGACAATCGGTCTTCTGGAAATTCATCGTTTTCCTACGGCGTAAAAGTTGCCTATCAACTTTCAAACAAATTTAGCCTGCAATCGGGTGTAAACCTTATCAATTTAGGCTTAACAACCAATAATATTTATGTGACACCAGGCGTTGCTGTTGTCGGTTTTTCAAATTTATCTGCCAATCCGCTTTTATCAAGAACCTCAGATATTTCTACACTTAAAGAAAATGCACAAATTACTGACGACCTTTCTGGAGGCAGCATCAACCAGGTTTTTGGCTATGTGGAAATTCCTGTTGAAGTAAAATATAGCGTAACCGATGGAAAATTCGGCATCAATTTGGTGGGTGGATTTAGTACGTTGCTTTTAAACAGGGACGAAGTTTTTGTTGAAACCAACAGTTTCTCGCAAAGCTTGGGCTCATCAAACAATTTAAGATCCGTTAATTTTAGCGGCAATATTGGACTTGACATCGATTATTCGCTCTATAAAAATTTATTCATCAACGTTTCCCCAATGTTTAAAATGCAAACAAACACCTTTTCTAAAAATTCCGGCAGCATTCAGCCTTATTATTTAGGAGTTTATACAGGTTTAAATTATAAGTTTTAGTTGGTTTATTTATTTGGTTGGTTACCAAATATTGAATGAAGAAAGCCGTTTCAAATTTGAAGCGGCTTTTCTTTTTTACAAAATATTTTGGGCGTTCCCCTTTGGGTCAGGCTTTCACTACTCGCTTTTTTTGCGATAAAAAATCGCAAAAAATAGCTCAAACAGGCCGTTCAATCCTTAACGCAAATCCAACTGGCGCACGGCCTACCTTTTTATTATTCAGCAAAAAAAACATAAAAACCCTGCATTTCTTTTACCAAAATTTCAAAGATTGGGCGGTATTATTCGTATTTTTACCCAATCTTAAATCAAAAAAGGAATTCTTCTTATGGAAATTACGGCAATAGAAAAAACAATACAACAAGCTTTAGACAAACTAGGGGTTAAAACGTTAAATAACGGAACCTCAACAGGTTCAAATTTTTTTGGAGTTGGCGAAATTATGGAATCCTATTCTCCTGTAAACGACAAACTAATCGGAAAAGTTCGCACAACCACAAAAGACGAATTTGAAAAAGTAATAAAATCCGCAGAAACAGCTTTCACTAGTTGGAGAATTAAACCGGCACCACAACGTGGTGAAATTGTGCGTCAGTTTGGCGAAAAATTGCGCGAACTAAAACAGCCTTTGGGCGAACTGGTTTCTTATGAAATGGGAAAATCGTTGCAGGAAGGTTTGGGAGAAGTTCAGGAAATGATAGACATTTGCGACTTCGCTGTTGGATTGTCAAGACAATTGCACGGTTTTACCATGCATTCAGAACGGCCGGGACACAGAATGTACGACCAATATCATCCACTAGGAATTGTGGGTATCATTTCAGCGTTTAACTTTCCGGTGGCCGTTTGGGCCTGGAATACCGCATTGGCCTGGATTGCCGGTGATGTTTGCGTTTGGAAAGCTTCAGAAAAAGCGCCTTTATGCAGCATTGCCTGCCAAAATATCATAGCCGATGTTTTAAAAGAAAATAATTTGCCCGAAGGTATTTCCTGCATCATCAATGGCGATTATAAAGTTGGCGAATATATGACCAACGACAAACGTATTTCCTTAATTTCTGCCACAGGATCCATAAGAATGGGTAAAATTGTGGCAAAAACTGTTGCCGAACGTTTGGGAAGATCATTGTTGGAATTAGGAGGCAACAATGCCATTATTATCACGCCAAGCGCAGATATTAAAATGACCATTATTGGTGCTGTATTTGGTGCTGTGGGCACTGCGGGACAACGTTGCACTTCAACACGAAGGTTAATTATTCACGAATCTATGTACGAGCAAGTGAAAAACGCTTTGGTGAAAGCCTACAAACAA
>JAVVEF010000029.1:0-5941 GCA_032251275.1 Lutibacter sp. | reverse complement strand
TCACGAATCTATGTACGAGCAAGTGAAAAACGCTTTGGTGAAAGCCTACAAACAACTGCGCATTGGAAATCCGTTGGACGAAAACAACCACGTTGGACCGTTAATTGACAAAGCTGCAGTTAAAATGTATGAAAATGCTTTAACGCAGGCTGTAAAAGAAGGCGGAAAAATTATTGTGGAAGGAGGCGTTTTAAGCGGAAAAGGTTTTGAAAGCGGCTGCTACGTAAAACCAGCAATTGTTGAAGCCGAAAACCATTTTGAAATTGTGCAACACGAAACATTTGCGCCAATTTTATACCTAATAAAATATTCTGGAGATCTTAAAAATGCAATCGCTTTGCAAAACGGCGTTGTGCAAGGACTTTCCTCTGCAATTATGACCAACAATCTACGTGAAGCCGAATTGTTTTTATCTGTTCAAGGTTCTGATTGTGGTATCGCAAACGTAAATATTGGCACTTCAGGAGCTGAAATTGGCGGTGCTTTTGGCGGTGAAAAAGAAACTGGTGGCGGACGCGAATCGGGTTCAGATGCATGGAAAGTTTATATGAGACGCCAAACCAATACCATAAATTATACCACTGAATTGCCTTTGGCGCAAGGCATAAAATTTGATTTGGACTAGGTTAATATTTATAAAACATTCCTAAAAAAAGAGTTCTAAAAACCATATTTGATTTTTGGAACTTTTTTTGGTTATTTTGTTAGTTCATCAACGCTAATGCTAAAAATACCGATTAACAAAAAGACGAAAGTGCTTAAGAATGCTTCCATATACTCAAACACATTTATTTTACCTAAATATAAGGCTGACGATTCAAAAACAAAAGAGTTAGAATTTTTACCAACACTAACCTAAAATGACTAATTTAGACGCATAGAAAATTATGGCAAAATTTATACAAAATATTATCGACGAAATAATCGACCAATATATCTACGCTGACGATACAAATCGACCTTGGATAATTGGATTTAGTGGGGGAAAAGACTCTACCGTTATGCTTCAACTCGTTTGGAAAGCAATTTCACAAATCAAAGAGCTGACAGGAATTGTAAAACGTGACATTTATGTTATTTGTAATGACACAATGGTTGAAAATCCTGTAATTACAGAATATGTTTATCGTGTTTTAGATAAAATCGAACAAGCAGCAGTTGAACAAGACATTCCGATAAGAGTAGTTAAAACAATTCCAAGACTAGAAGATTCTTTATGGGTAAATCTAATAGGCAGGGGTTATCCTACTCCTAATAATGCATTTCGATGGTGTACAGAACGATTAAAAATAAAGCCAACTTCTCGGTTTTTAATTGAACAACTTGATGAGTTTGGAGAGGCAATTATATTAATTGGCACAAGGACAGCAGAAAGTGCTCAAAGAGCAAGGTCAATGAAAAAACACGCTATCAAAGGTAAACGATTGACAAAGCACCCAACCCAACCAAATACGTATATGTATGCGCCAATCCGAAGTTTGGACTTGGAAGAAGTTTGGTACATCATTAACACAATGAAATCTCCCTGGGGAGCAGACAATGCTGAATTATTTAAAATTTATTCAGATGCAAGTGCAGATGATTATGAATGTCCAACTGTTGTAACAAATAAAGAGCATAAGTCTTGCGGACAAAGTCGTTTTGGGTGTTGGGTTTGCACGGTTGTGAAAGAGGACAAATCTATGACAGCTTTAATTGACAACGGGTTGACTTGGCTCACACCTTTGCTGAAATTCAGAAATCAATTGGCTGAAGAACGGAATTTGATTGAAAACAGAATGCCCCAAAGAAGAAATGGTACGGATGCCATCAATGGAATGGGCCCTTATTGGCCAAAATATCGCGCTTCATTATTGAAGCGATTATTTGAAACCCAAAAAGAAATTCAAAAACACAAACCACATGTTGAATTAATTACCAATCAGGAATTAGTAGCCATACAAACGATTTGGTATCGGGATTTTGTTTTTAATCAAAAAGTCTCGGAAATATATGCTAAAGCTTACAAACTTACTTTGGATATGAAAGAATTAAACGAAAAACACGAAAAAGAATTAGAGTTGCTGAAAAAATCTTGTGAAGACAATCCCAAGGATTTTGATTTAATACAAGAATTGCTTACACTTCAAAAAAACAAATCGCTTTTGAATAAAAAAAGAGGTTTGAAAGAGGATTTAATGAGAAGATTAGAATTTGCGGTAAATTAATGTTTAAGGATTTATCATACTATGTTTATTGCCTTACTCATTTAAATAGAGACAATAAAAATGGTGGAGCACCACACAAGCCAATACTTTTATTGAGTTTAATAAACTTATTTAATAACGGAATTTACAATAGTCCAGAGATATTAATTACTCCTGAATTAGTCTCATCTTTCAAAACTAATTGGAGTAAATTAGTTTTTACAAATCATCATCCAATATTTGCATTACCTTTTTATCATATGAACTCTGAACCTTTTTGGAAATTAATTCCAAATTTAGGTTGTGAAAAGTGGATTGAATCTAAAAGTTCTATGAGAAGTTTTGGAAATTTAACAACTGCTGTTAAAACTGCTGTTATTGATTTAGAACTATCAATTTTATTGTTGAAGCCAGAAAATAGAGATGTACTAAAAATTTCAATCTTAGATCGATATTTTCCTGAAACCAAATGGAATTTTGGTAATAATGGAAATGATGATTTGCCGAATGTTTCCATTCTAAACGAATCATCTGACGAATACAGAAGAAAAATCATTGAGTTCAAAAACCAAGTTGATGAAAACGCTTTTCAGGAAGAAGTTTTTATTCGTGGTGGGTTATTTAAAAGGGAAATTCCAAAAATTTACAACAATACTTGTTCCATTTCAGGAATGAGAATAGATGCGACAGCAAATATATCTATGGTTGACGCTTGTCATATTGTTCCATTTTCTGAGGCTTATGATGATACTTTAACCAATGGATTTGCTTTAAGTCCAAATTTACATAGAGCATTTGATAGAGGTTTAATTTCTATTTCTGATGATTACACGGTTTTAGTTAAAAAGAATTTTGTTGAAAACAGCAATTCTGTATTCAATATTTCTCAATTTGAAAATCAACAAATTTTACTTCCTAAAATACGATCTATTTATCCTTCTTTAGAAAATTTCCAACATCATAGAAAAAGATTTAATTTTTAGTAGAATCTTTGCGTGAGGGATAGAAGTGGAAAGCCCACAGTGAGGTACGAGCGAGGACTTGCAACGGATAGCCCGACCCTTTAGGGACACGCCCAAATTTTTCATACTCTTTTTATAATCAGCAAATTAGTGTGAAAACACTTTTTTGCCAACATTCCGGAATTGCCCTCAAATTTTCAATCCTTACATGATTTTTCGGATGCCGAAACCAATGAATTAAACGGATTGGTAAATAATCTAAAATACACCTTTAAGGAAGTCTTTACCCGAATTAATGACGAATATTCCCGCTCAAAAAACACTTTAGACGCTATTCGCAGAAAAGTTCGCGATGCGGAAAAAGATGCTGAAGACGAGTATATTTCAAATTTAAGAAGTGAAAAAGAGCGTTATGACAAACGTATAATCACCATTGACAATGACATTTATGATTACAAAGAAAAAATAGGTGGTTTTAAAAATAACATAAAAACGTTTAAGCAACGGCAAGATGAATTAAGGAAAAAAATTGATGATTCAAGAAGCTTCAGTGCCAAAGATGAAAAAGCACAGCAAATTATAAAAAACCTAAAAACCTTCATTAAAACTTTTAAGGAAGAAAAGAAAAAATCGCTGGAACTAAACATTTTAAATGAGCTGAATACGTTGATGCACAAAAAGGGATTTATCAAAAAAGTGGCAGTTGACATTAATATTTCTGGTGATGATGTAGACATAAACTTATTTAATGCAAGAAACGAAAAAATTGACAAAGGCTCTTTGTCAATGGGTGAACGACAAATGTATGCCTCTGCACTATTAAAAGCATTGGTTGATGAATCAGACATTGAATTTCCCGTTTTCATTGATTCTCCAATGCAAAAATTTGATAAGGATCACGCCGAAAATGTAATTAAAGAATTTTATCCGAATGTTTCAAAACAAGTTGTGTTGTTCCCATTAATTCATAAAGAACTTACAGAAAGTGAATTTAACTTGTTAAAGCCTAATATTAGCAAAGCATATTTGATTCATAATTTTAGTTTGGACGCTTCTAAGTTTGTTGAGTCAGCTCCTGAAAGTTTAATAAAAACCTATAACGAACTTTATGCAAATTAATATACGCACATCAGAAGCCAACCAAGAAATTGTTAGAAAACTAACAAACAAATTGCCTGTTGGCACAAAAGAAAACGTGATTGCAAGAATTGCATTGGGTTATTCTTTACAAAATGGCAGAAAGTTTTCCAATTCAGAATTTAGTGTTTATGATTCTAAAGGAAAAGAATACAAAGAACATATTCTTTTTGATGCAAAATACCGCGATTTTTACGTTGCATTAATTTGTCAACATTATGGCATTTACAAAACCAACGAAAATATTCCTAAATATGTAAAGCTACATATTGACCACGGTTTAGAAATGATGGACAATTTGTTTGGAAACAGCAACAATTATACATTTTTTGATTTTTTGATTGAGCATTTAGACAAGGGTACTTCAATGCTTGATGCAGTCTCAGTAAATCTTGATGCCGTAAAAAACAACAGTCAAAACATTGAGAAAACATTCTTCAAAGAACCAATTAAAATCAATATTGGTAAAAACCCAACTACCAACGAAGATATTTTAATGGGCTTTAATGATACAAACATATATAACAACTGTCACATTGCAGTTGCAGGAAGCTCAGGAACGGGAAAAACGCAATTTGCCTTAGAGTTATTAAATCAAATCAGCCACGAAACTAACCATCACGTAAGTTTCATTTATCTTGATTTTAAAGGTTTAAAAGATGATGATTTGAAGTTTTTCCAACCGTTTTTTGATAAAACAAAAGCTTCTTTTATTGACGCACCAAATACGCCGTTCCCGGTAAACCCTTTATCATTCATTGACAGCATTAATGAAGTGAATAAGCAAATGGGAATTGACAAATTTGTGGATATTATTTGTAAATATTCAAATATTGGAATAAAACAGCGAGGTACGTTGCGGGATGCAACTCTTGAAGCATTTTTGACTAAAAAGCCCGGAGAATATCCTAGTTTCCCTGAAATCAATGAAAAATTGTTGGAAATAGTTGGCGACAAACGAGATACGCTTACAGAAATTATTGATGAATTAAGTCGTTATAATATTTTCAAGGAAGACAAAAAAGGCACCACCTTTTTGAATCAAAATATTTATTTGTCTTTGTCAGGCGACTTGTCAAATTCCGTAAGATTTACTTCATTATTTTTAATCATCAATTACATTTACAATACATTTATGAATATGGACAGCACTCCGACCGAAAACGGTTACAGAGGAATGCGATACGTATTGCTAATTGATGAAGCGCACGTAATTTTTAAAGAGAAAAAATATCAAGATATTTTAGAAAAAATCCTTCGTGAAATTCGCTCAAAAGGCGTTTCAGTAATAATGCTTTCACAAGGAATTGACGAGTTTAACCAATCTAATTTTGACTTTTCAAGTATGTGTGAAATGTCATTTTTGTTGGATATTAAAGACAAAACAAATACAAAAGCCATTAATAAATTTCTTGGACTTAGCGAAAAAGACGGAATTAAAGCCGCCAGAAGCCTTGAAAAAATTCAAAAAGGACAAGCAATTTCCAACATTAAGGAATTTACTAAAGGTGAGTTGTTTGAGTTGAAACAATTTTATGCGAATTAATTATTAAACTATGAAGAATTGGTTTTGCTTTTTTAATAAGGATCAAAGTGATAGAATAGATACTTTGAAATCCAAAAATCTTGAATCATACAAGACGTGGCTGATTTTTT
>JAVVEF010000028.1:8412-26365 GCA_032251275.1 Lutibacter sp. | reverse complement strand
ATAAACACAATGCCCGCGTGAGGGATTGAGGCGGTATCCTTTTGTGAAGCGCAGCGGAACAAAAGATTTAGCCGAAAGCCCGACCCGAGAGGGACACGCCCAAATAAATAAAAGTAAAAAATCAGTAATCAGTTTTTGGTATTAAAAAACTTTAAACTTTAAACACATAAAAATGCAAGAAGGAATTTCAGGTAAAATAGCCAACATATTCATCAATTCTAAGCTGACCATTTTGTTGATGGTGGCGTTGATGGCGATTGGCATATACAGTTCATTTCTTATTCCTAGGGAAGAAGAACCGCAAATTATTGTTCCTATGGCCGATGTTTTGGTCGGTTATCCTGGCGCAAGTCCGACAGAGGTTGAAAGCCGTGTCATAAAACCGTTGGAAAAAATTATTTCCGACATCAAAGGCGTGCAACACGTGCACAGTATTGCGATGAACGGACAATCGATGATTATTGTGCAATTTTATGTGGGCGAAGACACGGAGCGCTCTTATGTGAAATTATACGATGAATTGATGCGCCACCAGGGAATGTTTCCTCCGGGCGTAACGCAGCCTTTGGTAAAAACCCGCTCTATTGATGATGTTCCAATGCTGGGGCTGACTTTTTGGAGTGATACCTATAACGATTTTCAAATTCGCCAGATTGCGGAAGAAGTGACTTCTGAAATAGAAAAGGTGAAAGATGTTTCCATCACCAAAGTGATTGGTGGAAGAAACCGTCAGCTGAAAGTGGTATTGGATAAAGATCAAATGGCCGAAAACGGCATTGATGCGCTTGGAATTATGCAAATGATCCAAGCCAACAACAGCAGCTCACAATCCGGAAGTTTTGTTCAAAATGATCAGGAATATTTGATTACCACCGGGAAATTTTTAACCTCATCAGAAGATGTGGAAAATTTGGTGGTTGGCGTTAACAATAATATGCCTGTTTATTTAAAGCAGGTTGCAACAATACTTGACGGCCCGGAAAAACCGAACAGTTATGTGTCTTTTGGTTATGGGAAAAATAACGAAAAATACACCTCAAATTCGGGCGAATACAATGCGGTGACACTATCAATCGCAAAAGTAAAAGGTGCCGATGCGATGAAAATTTCGGAAAAGATTTTGGACAGGGTGGAGAACTTAAAACAAACTTTAATTCCGGCAGATGTTCACGTAGATGTTACCAGAAACTATGGTGAAACCGCATCACATAAAGTGGGCGAATTGCTGCTTCATTTGGGCGTGGCCATTTTAGCCGTTACTATTTTGGTGATGCTGGCGATGGGCTGGCGCGGCGGATTGGTGGTGTTTTTCTCGGTGCCGCTAACGTTTGCCCTGACATTATTCAGTTATTATTTGCTGGGCTATACCCTAAACCGAATTACCTTGTTTGCCTTGGTTTTTGTGGTTGGAATTGTGGTTGACGACAGTATTATTATTGCTGAAAATATGCACAGGCATTTTAAAATGAAGCGATTGCCGTTTAAACAGGCCGCGATTTATGCGATTAATGAAGTAGGAAATCCGACTATTTTGGCAACATTTACGGTGATTGCCGCTATACTGCCGATGGCATTTGTTTCGGGAATGATGGGGCCATATATGAGTCCGATGCCAATTGGCGCTTCTATTGCTATGATACTTTCGCTTTTTGTCGCTTTAACAGTGACACCTTATTTAGGATATCATTTATTGCGTGAAAAAGATTCTCAGGAACACAAAACAGCGCAAGGATTGGAAGCCGGGATGATTTATAAAATCTATAAAAAATTAGAGCAGCCTTTGTTGGACAGCCGCAAAAAGCGTTTGGTTACCATCGGAATTACTTTGGTTTTACTGGCAGGATCGGTATTGATGTTTTTCACAAAATCGGTAGCCGTTAAAATGTTGCCTTTTGACAACAAAAACGAATTTCAGGTGGTCATTGATATGCCCGAAGGAACCACGCTGGAAAGAACAGCTGCGGTGACTCAGGAAATTGCGCAATATATCGCAACTACGCCTGAAGTGATAAATTACCAAAATTATATTGGAACCTCTGCCCCTATTACTTTTAACGGTTTGGTGCGTCATTACGACATTCGTGGCGGAAGCAATATGGCCGATATTCAGGTGAATTTATTGCTGAAAGAAGATCGTGACTTACAAAGTCATGACATCGCTAAAAAAGTGCGTCCGGAAATTATTAAAATCGCCAAAAAATATGGTGCGAATGTAAAATTGGTTGAAGTTCCGCCAGGGCCGCCGGTATTGTCGACTTTGGTTGCAGAAGTTTACGGACCTAATTACGATGAACAAATTAAAGTGGCTTATCAGGTAAAGGAAATTTTGGAGAACACCACAGATGTTGTGGATATCGACTGGATGGTTGAAGATGCACAAACGGAATACCGATTTGAAATTGACAGAGAAAAAGCGATGCTTAACGGCATTGCGCCGCAACAAATTGTTGGCAACCTGACCTATCTTTTAAAAGAATATCCGATCTCCTATTTATATGATGAAACTTCTTTTGACCAGGTTGATATTGTTTTGGGATTAAGTGATGCGGATAAAACAAGTTTGGCCGACATACAAAACATCAAAATAAAAGGAAATCAGGGCAACGTGATTCCGATTGGTGATTTGGTGCATATAAAACAAGATACGTTGCAAAATTCGATTTACAGAAAAGACCAAAAAAGAGTGGTTTATGTCACTGCTGACATGGCAGGCGGATTGGAAAGTCCGGTGTATGCCATTTTGGGAATGAAAGAGAAATTACAAAAAATTAAATTGCCAAAAGGCTACAAACTGAATGAACTTTACCTGGAACAACCAAGTGACGAAAGTGACTTCGCCGTGAAGTGGGACGGAGAATGGCAAATTACGCTGGAAGTTTTCCAGGATTTAGGAACTGCATTTTTGGTGGTTATTATTATCATTTATATGCTGATTGTAGGTTGGTTCCAAAACTTTAAAACACCTTTGGTGATGATGATGGCCATACCGCTTTCTTTGATTGGAATTGTATTGGGTCATTGGCTACTGGGCGCTTTCTTTACAGCTACTTCATTTATTGGAATGATTGCTTTGGCGGGCGTTATGGTAAGAAATTCGGTATTGTTAATCGACTTTATTGAAATTCGATTAAACGACGGTGTTCCCTTAAAACAAGCCATTATTGATGCCGGTGCCGTGAGAACCACGCCAATTTTACTGACAACTGGAGCCGTTGTAATTGGTGCTTCCATTATTTTGTTTGATCCCATTTTTCAAGGGTTGGCCATTTCATTGGTTGCCGGAGCCATCGTTTCTACGATGTTAACATTAATTGTGGTTCCGATGATTTATTATATGACTGAAAAAAAGAAATGGGAAAATAATTCGGATAACGACGATAAATCAGCATCAGAAGAATAATTATAATGGAAATGTGATGCCATTTCCGATGAACCTGCCTGTATAAAGACAGGCATGATTATTAAAAAATAAAAAATAAAAAAACAACATATGAAATTATTAGTCATAACCGCCATTCAGGAGTTTACCAAGGACATAAAACTCTTGCTGAAAAAATCAGATATTCACATCTATTCTTATAAAGAAGTCCACGGTTTTAGGGATTTATCCGAAGAATCAGTTGAAAGCAACTGGTTTGCCGGAGAAATGGATGAAAGTCAGTCCATCATATTCTTTGCTTTTGTAAAAAAGGAAAATGTGGATGCTTTTTTTATCAAAGCAGACGAATTTAATGCCAAACAAAAAACAATGTCAAAAGTTCACGTTGTTGTCTTAAATATTGAAAAATCAAATTAATAAAAAAATCAAAAAAAATGAAAAACAGATTCGTACAAGCCATTGCAGGCATATTTATTTTAGTCAGTTTGTTGTTAGCCATAAAATTAAACATAAACTGGTTATGGTTTACAGCTTTTGTAGGCGCCAATTTATTGCAGTCGGCATTCACAAAGTGGTGCCTTTTAGGAATAATTTTAGGCAAATTGGGCGTGAAAAATTAGTAAATCATTTTCATAAAAAATATTTTTTTGAAAGTTGTGCAAATTATTTATTTAAGATGGAATGAATGAAACAAGCTCAATTAGAACTAAATTTTTATTGTTAATTTGTAGTTGGTTTTTAATACATCCAAAACCGAATAATTTTAAATTCAATTGGATGTATTGCGATTTTTTTTAGAATTTAAAATATGCCCCTTAAATCTTTGCAACACCATTGCATAAATTTATTTGTATATTTGAGTCGTGAAAATTATAGCAATCATCATATCCATTATTACCATCTCTTTTTCAGCACTGCCCTGTGATGATGAAGCGGCTATTGGCACACAACAAACTGCTGTAATTTCTCAGGGTTCTGATTTGGAAAATAGTGCTCATATTGATTTATGTTCTCCCTTTTGTTCTTGTGCCTGTTGCACTATCAGCATTTCCGAACCGACAAGACTGGCAGAAATTCTGGTTTGTCAAATAATTCCTGTGAAAGAATTGGGCACCCATTACGAGCTGTCTTACTTCAATAATTACTTTTATACAATAGATCAGCCACCCCAAGTTTAACTTATAAATACGTTTTTAAGCACCAGCATTTTTGTTGGTGATTACACATTTTTATAACTTAAACATCATATAAAATGATCGATAAAATCATTTCATTTTCCATTAATAATAAATTTATTATAGGCTTATTTATTGTGGCACTTGTGGGTACAGGTATTTGGTCTATGGCCACTATAAACCTGGGTTCTGTACCCGACATAACAAACAACCAAGTACAGGTAATAACCGTGGCCCCAAACTTGGGGACGGAAGATATAGAACAATTTGTGACCTATCCCGTAGAATTGGCAATGGCAAATCTACCTGACGTTATCGAACTGCGTTCGGTGTCTCGTTTTGGATTGTCAGTTGTTACCATTGTCTTTGAGGATGAGGCAGGCACTTATCTTCCTCGGCAATTGGTGCAAGAGAAATTAACCGAAGTTGCCGGAGAAATCCCTGAAGGTTTCGGCACACCTTTTATGGCACCCATTACAACGGGTCTGGGCGAAATATTTCAATATACCTTAAAAGTAAAAGAAGGCTATGAGGATAAATACGATGCAATGGAGCTTCGTACCATCCAAGATTGGATTGTGAAACGGCAAATGGCATTGGTGCCCGGCGTTGTAGAAGTAAACGCTTTTGGAGGCTATGTAAAACAATATGAAGTAGCCATAAACCCCGACAGACTCAAAAGTTTCGGCATTACAATGAACCAGGTCTTTGAGGCCTTAAAAGTGAACAATGCCAATACGGGCGGTGCCTATATAGAAAAAAATCATCAGGCCAATTTTATCCGTGGCGAAGGGCTGGCACGCAGCATTGCAGATCTAGAAAATACGGTGGTTACCACACAAAATGGCAGTCCTGTCTTGATACGGGATGTTGCCGAAAAAGTAGGTTTCGGCAGCCAGGTGCGCTATGGGGCATTTACCCAGGACGGTCACGAATCCGTCGGTGGGCAGATCTTAATGCTGAAAGGGCAAAGCCCCGGCAATGTGGTTAAAAATGTACAAAAACGTATTGATGAGATTCAAAAATCCCTGCCAGAAGGTGTTTATATTGAAACTTTTTTAAGCCGAAGCGACCTCATTGACAGAACGACCAGTACTGTTGAAAAAAACCTTATTGAAGGATCGCTTATCGTAATATTTGTTTTAGTGCTGCTGTTGGGAAGTTTTCGTGGCGGATTAATAACCGCCTCGGTCATCCCTTTGTCCTTGTTGTTTGCCTTTATTTTGATGAAACAGTTTGGCGTTTGGGCTAACCTGATGTCATTGGGCGCTATTGATTTTGGAATAATTGTGGATGGTGCAGTAATTATTGTGGAAGGAATGGTTCTGCACATTCATCAGCGCATTAATAAATCCAAAGCAGTTATTGACCAAACTGAAATGGATGAAATTGCTTACGAATCGGCGAGTAAGATGATGAATTCAGCATTTTTCGGACAATTGATTATCCTGATCGTATTTACCCCTATTCTCTTTTTAACAGGTGTGGAAGGAAAAATGTTCCGTCCAATGGCATTTACCTTTGGATTTGCCGTATTGGGTGCAATTATTCTTTGCCTTACGTATGTGCCAATGGTTTCGGCATTATTCTTAAAACCAGCTAAAAATCAGAAAAGCCGATTTGCCAAATTTGAAAATGGAATTGACCGGTTTAGCGATAAAATAATGGCTGGTTTAAACAGTGCGTATAAACCGTTGCTCGATTTCGCACTTCGCTTTAAGGCTGGTGTTGTTATTGGCGCAGTAAGTTTGCTGTTAATAGCAGGATTTATTTTCAGCAATATGGGCGGTGAATTTATCCCAAAATTTGATGAAGGCGACATTGCAATGCAGGCATTGATAAAACCGGGAAGCAGCCTGACCGAATCCATTGAGGTTTCAAAGAAATTGCAGAATATCGTTAAACAGTTCCCCGAAGTAAAAACAGTGGTTTCAAGAATTGGCGTGGCAGAAATACCAACCGACCCAATGCCTATGGATATTGCTGATACCTTTATTATTTTGGAAAAGGACAAAAGCAAATGGACTTCCGCCGATAGTAAAGAAGAACTCATTGAAAAAATACGTGAAAAAATCTCCGTAATTCCAGGCGTAAATTTTGTGTTTACACAACCCGTTGAGTTGCGTTTTAATGAATTGTTGACTGGTGTTCGGGAAGATGTGGCCATAAAATTATACGGGGAAGACTTGGATGTTTTGGCGGATAAGATTCAGGAGATTGCCGCAGTCATAAGAACTGTTCCCGGTGCCGCAGACCTCAATGTAGAAGCCACCAGTGGATTGCCGCAAATGACCGTGGTTTATAACCGCGCAAAAATGGCGCAATACGGTGTAACAGTTGATAAATTAAACGACTACGTAAGTGCTGCCTTTGCAGGAGAAAAAGCCAGCGTCATTTTTGAAGGCGAAAAACGCTTTGATGTGGTCATTCGTTTGGCAAAGGAATTTCGACAGGATATTAATAACCTGAAAAATTTATATATAGACCTGCCTAACGGTGCACAAGTTCCACTTAAGGAAGTGGCCGACATTAGTTACAAACCCGGACCAATGCAAATTTCCAGGGATAATACATATAGACGTATTTCGGTGGGCGTAAATGTAAGAGGTCGGGACGTAAAAACGATGGTGGAAGAAATTCAGCAAAAATTGGAAGCAGAAGTAAAATTACCGCCTGGATATTACGTGACCTATGGCGGGTCTTTTGAAAACCTGCAGCGTGCATCAGACCGTTTAATGATTGTAGTGCCTATTGCATTGGCCTTGATTTTTATTTTGCTCTATTTTGCCTTAAACTCCCTTTCGCAATCGGTAATGATATATATGGCCGTACCGCTTGCAGCCATTGGTGGTGTGTTTGCCCTTTGGTTAAGAGGGATGCCGTTTAGCATATCAGCAGGTGTCGGATTCATTGTGCTCTTTGGCGTTGCGGTATTAAATGGACTCGTTTTGATAAATAAATTTAATGAACTTAAAGACAATGGAATGACAAATATAAAAGACAGAATATATGAGGCAACCCACGAACGCTTGAGACCGATTCTACTTACGGCAATGGCTGCCATTATGGGCTTTATCCCAATGGCAGTTTCCAACTCTGGCGGTGCCGAAGTTCAGCGCCCATTGGCGACTGTAGTTATTGGCGGATTGCTTACCGCAACCTTTTTAACTTTGGTGGTGATCCCCATTTTATACTATTGGCTCGAATCACAAAAAGAGAAAAAAGAAAACGGTGGCGATGTAAGTTATGTCAACAAAACAACTACTGTAATTAAGGTGCTCTTATTGTTAGGTGGTGTATTTACATCCGGAAACAACGTTGCTCAGGAAATAAACCAGACCACTCCAATGGCAAAAACCATCACTTTGCAAGAGGCTATTGTGATGGCAAAAAAGAATTATCCTTCCCTAAAAGAAAGCCAGGCGTTTATTGATAGAGAAAAAGCGATGAAAGGAACCAGTTTTGATTTGGGCAGTACACAAATCTATACCGGAAAGGAAGAATATGGGAACAATCTTCCTGGCATTAAGACTTCAATTGGTATTCAGCAGGATAATATTGATTTGCTTTCCGGGTTTTCAAAATCGAAGTTCTACAAAGAGCGCATTGTCTTAGGAGAAAAATTCTATGCGGCCAACGAGCAGCAATTGGTCCGAAATGTGATGCAGGCTTATGACCAGATAAATTACAACAAGGCACAATTATACTTTGCAGAACAATTGGACAGTGTGTATGCCAATTTTAAAACCGCGGCACAATTGCGTTATGACACCGGAGAAACCGGCAAATTGGAATTCATTTCCGCTGCTTCAGAATACCAACAAATTCAGGTTTTAAGGCAACAGGCACACGATGATATTGAAATTGCCAAAAGCGCATTAATGCAATATTTGGGAACGGATAAACCTTTCGAAACAGTTGCAGCTTCCTATGAGCCAATGTACCTTAACAACGTGCCGGATTCAACTTCCGTGGCAAACAATCCAATGCTGCAATATTCCCTTCAAAATGCCGAAGTGAGCAAAGCCAGTATTGGTGTGGAAAAGTCAGAATTCCTGCCAAAATTCAGTTTTTCCTATGGCAAACAAGTGGTGGAGGATGTTTCGGGCTTTAATTCCTATCAGGCAGGAATTAGCCTTCCATTGTGGTTTTTTCCTCAGAAATCAAGGGTAAAGGCAGCCAAGGCTGATGCAATGGTCGCGGAAAACCAATATCTGGAACAAAAGGCTATTACCGAAAGCCAGGTTTCGCAATTGCTCAAATCCATCGAAAAAACAAAGAAAATATTACAATATTATGATGAAGGCGCTTTGCTTTTGGCAGAAGAACAAATTGCTACAGCACAATTGGCATCCAAAGAAGGCGAAATAGATTATGTAAATTATATTTTTATCCTTAATAATGCCATCAAAATAAAGCAAAACCATTTGCAATATATCAATCAATACAACCAACAAACCATTGAGGTACAATACCAATTGGGTAATTTATAATATAAATAAAGACAGAAATGAAAAATAAAGCAATAGCAGTAACAATATTTTTAGCCTTGACTTTGGTGTTCGCTTCCTGCAATGAAAAGACAAAGGGAGAATTGGGACATAATGAGGATAAGAATGCCAAAATAGACACTACAGAAAGTGGAGAAGAAGGTGAACACGAAGGCCAAGAAGGTGTCGTGGAAATCACAGCGCAACAAGCCGAAACTATTGGTCTTGAAATGAAACCTTTGGAAGAAAGAAGTCTGGGGAACACGATAAAAGTAACGGGTCAATTAGCATTATTCCCTCAAGACAGGGCAAACATCAGCCCTTTTGTGGGTGGTAACGTTCGTTCCATCAATGTCATTGAAGGTGATAAAGTAAATAAAGGTCAAATACTGGCCTATTTGGAACACCCGGACATTATTAGTATGCAACAGGAATTTCAGGAAAAAAATGATGAACTCGTTTTTCTTAAACAAGATTTCGAACGTAAAAAAACGCTGTATGATAAAGGAGTGTCTTCAGGAAAAGAATTTCAAATGGCACAATCCAAATTTCGCGCTACCACCTCGGGTGTCAATGCCTTAAAATCAAAGTTACGGCTTTTAGGGTTAAATCCGGCTAAAATAGCTGAAGGACAGATTTATTCGGCTGTCCCAATTACAACCCCCATTAATGGTTATGTAGAGGATGTTATGGTAAGCCTTGGCGATTATGTGGCACCACAAACCAAAATTTTTACGGTAAGTGATAACTCTAAATTACACGTAGATATAAAAGTTTATGAAAAAGATATCAGCAAAGTAAAAATAGGACAAGAAATTTTCTTTACGGTAGCTTCTAAACCCAATGAATTGCTTAAAGCTAAAGTGCATTCTATCGGAAAAACTTTTGAAATAGATCCAAAAGCATTACACGTTCACGCAGATATGGATATTAAAAATGATGATTTGCTTCCCGGAATGTATGTGGAAGGACGAATCGTTCAAGGTGAAAAATTAGCATTTGCAGTTCCCGAAGAAGCCATCATCAAAGAAGGTGAACTTTCTTTTATATTCATTTTGGATGAAGTTAGCACCAAGGAAGAAAACAAAATTAAATTTAAAAGAATCCCTGTAACTGTTGGCGTAACTGATTTGGGATTTGTGGAAGTCAATCTTCCGGCAGCTGTTCCAAAGACTGTAAAAGTAGTTACCAAAGGTGCCTACACTTTGTCATCAGAAATGGTAAAAGGAGAATTGGAACACGGCCATTAAGAATTAAAGTATTAAATTTAATCAAAGATATTCAGATGAAAGAAATAAAAGCATTTGTAAAACCTAACAGGATACAAAAAATAATTGACGCTCTTACTGATAACGGATTTAAAAGTATGACGCTTTCTCAGGCTGAAGGCACCGGTGCATTTAAGGCCAAAGGCGCAAAACCATCCGTCGATTTTCACGTAACGGACAGTCCGGTAATAAAAATTGAATTGGTGTGCCAAAATGAAGAAGCCCAAGAAGTTATAGACATCATTGTAGCCAATGGAAAGACCGAAGAACCGGCAGACGGAATCATTTATTTGACAGATATAGAGGACGCTTTTAAAATTAAAACAGGCGAATCCTTAAAACGACATAATCTTTAACAAAATGGACGTTTTAGAGAAAATATTGGAGAATAACAACATAAAACCAACAGCAATGCGCTTGTTGGTTTTACAATTTCTCTTAAATAAAAATGTGGCAACAAGTTTAACGGATGTAGAAAATTATTTTGCCAAATCCGACAGAACCACGCTGTTCCGTACCTTGAAAACCTTTGTTGAAAAAGGAATTTCCCACAAAATAGACGATGGAACAGGAATCACCAAATATGCTTTGTGTGAAGACAATTGCCATTGCGAAATAGATACCGATTTGCACCTGCATTTTCATTGCACAAAATGTAACGAAACAGTATGCATCACAGAATATAAAATTCCGCCAATACATTTGCCAAAAAATTATGTGGCCGAAAATGTTAATTTGGTGGTAAAAGGCATTTGTGATAAGTGCAATAGTAAATAATGCACTTCCGTTGCATAGGGCATTAACCTAATTTTGTGTAAAATAGTTGAATTATGAGTGAAGAATGTAAAGAAGGGACGGCCTGTGCCATTGATTATACAAAAGAAACCCAAGCGTCTAAAAAATCATTCCGTATAAATAAAGACTATCTTATTCCAACAATCAGTTTATTGTTTTTGTTGCTCGGAATTGGTTTTGATTTTTATGAAGCTGCTTTTTTTAGAGCACCCATTCCTTTAATTTGGTTTGGCATTATTTATATCATTGTCGGAGGCGCCGTTATTTTAAAGGCATCAAAACTATTGATGAAAGGCGATATTTATAATGAGTTTGTCTTAATGTCTGTTGCAACGTTTGGCGCATTTCTAATCGGTTCTTATGAAGAAGGTGTTGCCGTAATGCTGTTTTATGTTGTTGGAGAATTATTTCAGGAAGCAGCAGTAAACAAAGCCAAACGTTCCATTGAGGCCCTGTTAAAAGTGCAGGTGGAAGAAGTAACGGTGCTGGAGAATGGCAATGCGGTAATCAAACATCCGAGTGAAGTTCAGGTCGGACAAATAATTCAAACCAAGCCAGGTGAAAAAATTGCGTTGGATGGTAATCTGATTTCAAACGATGCCGTTTTAAATACAGCCACTTTAACGGGGGAGTCCACACCAGACACAAAAATTAAAGGCGAAAAAGTATTGGCAGGTATGGTAAACCTCAATAAAGTTATAGAGATTGAGGTAACCAGTAAATTTGAGGACACAAAACTCTCAAAAATATTAAAATTAGTGCAGGAAGCTGTTGGCAGAAAAGCAAAAACGCAATTGTTAGTGAGCCGTTTGGCGAAAATATACACGCCTATTGTATTTTGGCTGGCGATTGGATTGGTTGTAATTCCCTATTTCTTTCTTGCTGATGCCTTTGTCTTTCAAATCTGGTTTCAACGTGCCTTAATCTTTTTGGTGATTTCTTGTCCCTGTGCCTTGGTAATCTCAATTCCGTTGGGTTATTTTGGCGGAATAGGCGCAGCATCACACAATGGTATCTTATTTAAAGGTGCTAATTTTATTGATTTAATGACCAAAGTTGATATGGTTGTTATGGACAAAACAGGAACTTTGACCAAAGGTGTTTTTGAAGTGCAAGAAATAGCTGCCGTAAATTTTGATAAAGAATTATTGCTTGAATTGATAGCCGTTTTAGAAGCCAATTCTACCCATCCAATTGCAGGAGCCATTGTAAAATATGCAAATATTGCTAATACCATATTCAAAGCAAGCAATGTAGAAGAACTTCCCGGCCTCGGAATGAAAGGGCAAATAGGGGCGTATGAAGTTTTGGCAGGCAACACAAAGTTGTTGGAAAAATTTAAAATTCCTTATGATTTACAGCTAAATTCGAATACTGAAACCATCGTCCTTATAGCCATAAATAAAAAGTATGCAGGTTATATTACAATTGCCGATACCCTTAAAGAAGATGCGAAAAAGGCAATATCGGCATTGCATTCCCTAAAAAACATAACTAAAGTTATAATGCTTTCAGGCGATAAACAGGCCGTTGTTGATAAAATAGCCAAACAGTTGGGAATAGATAAAGCAATTGGTGAATTGTTGCCGGAAGACAAAATTATAGAAGTCGAAAAATTAAAAGCAGCAGGTAGAACCATTGCTTTTGTGGGTGATGGCGTAAATGACGCACCTGTAATTACCATAGCCGATGTGGGGATGGCGATGGGTGGTTTGGGAAGTGATGCTGCCATTGATACCGCAGATGTTGTCATACAAACAGATCAGCCTTCAAAAATTGCGATAGCCATCAAAATAAGCAATTCTACCACGAAAATTATATGGCAAAACATTGGTTTGGCATTGTGCGTAAAAATATTGGTGTTGATTTTAGGCGCTTTTGGAATGGCTACTTTGTGGGAAGCCGTAATCGCGGATGTTGGTGTCGCATTATTGGCCATATTAAATGCTGTCCGACTTCAAAGAATGACCTGGACTTAAAAAATTGTTCCAGAATTTTTTGTTTTTAGATACCAATTTATTGCAATCTTCCATTACAAAATGGTGTTTGTTGGAAAAAAATTTAGGAAAATTAGGGGCGAAAGACTAATTTTAATTTTGTAGTTTAGCACATTAAATTCAACAAAATTAAGAATCTTTTAAAAAATATAATTTCTTTTGTATTGATCACAACTGTACTGCTGCCTTTTGCAGTACAGTTTAATCATTCGTTTGAAAACCATGAACATTCGGTTTGTAAAGCGCAAAACACAGTTCATTTTGACAATCACGAAATTGACTGTTCTGTTTTACATTTTAAAATAAATAACAATAATATTGATTTTTCATCGGAAATTCACCTTGCTGAAAAACTTGAAAATGAAGAAAAAATAGTTACTGCAGAAGCACAAACGTCATCAGCAAAATTTCACTACAAATCTTCCCGAGCACCGCCATTTTTATTGATATAATGAAGAATTATAATTTTTATCAATAAAAGACTCACACGAAATGAAATTAAATATAACTACCCTATTTTTAATAGGATTCACCCTATTTGCGCATTCGCAAAACAAATTATCGGGCAAAATTACAAACAGCCAAAATGAACCCTTATTGGGCGTTACCGTTTATGTTGAAGATCTTCAAAAAGGAACTTCCACCAATGAAAACGGTTTGTATGAATTGACCAATTTACCCAACAATGCCATAAAAATTACCATTGCTTTTATCAGTTATAAAACCATAGCAAAAACTATTACATTATCAGAAAAGGAAACCTCCATAAATTTCATTTTGGAAGAAGCTGTCTTTAAAATGGATGAAGTGATTATTTCAACCGTTTTTAACAAACTGCAATCACAAAACGTGATGAAAGTGGAACACGAAACAATGAAAACCCTACAGCGAAAAGGAACCTCCACGCTTATTGAAGGGCTTACAACCATTCCGGGAGTTTCGCAAGTATCAACAGGGACTTCTATTGGAAAACCTGTGATTCGCGGATTAAGCGGGAACCGTGTTTTGGTGTATTCACAAGGCGTACGAATTGAAAATCAGCAGTTTGGCGATGAACACGGCTTGGGTTTAAACGATTCAGGAATAGAAAGCGTTGAAGTGATTAAAGGTCCGGCCTCTTTGCTTTACGGATCAGATGCTTTGGGTGGCGTTTTGTATTTTATTCCCGAAAAATTTGCGGAGGCGAATACCTTTGTTGCCAACTTTGACCAAAAATTATTCTCGAACACCGCTGGAAGCAATACATCAATAGGTTTAAAAATGGCATCGGAAAATTGGAAATTTTTGGCAAGAGGAAGTTACAATACGCATTCGGATTACAAAATTGCAGGTGGCGATCGCGTAACAAACACCCGTTACAACGAAACTGATTTTAAAGCTGGCATTGGTTACAGCAATTCAAAAATTTCCATTGTTTTCAGGTACAATTATAACAATTTGGACTTAGGATTGCCGGAAGACGGCGTTGCCGACCAAACCACCAACAAAAAAACGCAATATCCTAAACAGGGAGTTTCAAATCATTTATTGAGCTTTAACAATATTTTGTTTTTCTCAAAATCGAAATTAGATATTGATTTAAGCTTCATCAATAACGACAGAAGCGAATTTGAAGACAGCAATGTTGCGGTGCTGCAAATGAATCTGAATACATTTAATTACGATGCAAAATACCATTTGCCTAAAGCAGGCAACTTAGAAACCATTGTTGGGTTGCAAGGAATGCACCAAAACAACAAGAATTCCGGAGAAGAATATTTAATTCCCGATGCCGTAACAAATGATATCGGTTTTTTCGGAACTGCCAATTATGAATGGAAATCCAATGTGATTTTGGCTGGATTGCGTTTTGACAACAGGGCAATTACTTCGGAAGCCAATGGAGTTTTTGGCGAAGAAGGTTCTTTTGAAGCCATTGATAAATCCTATAACAGTTTTAATGCTTCCTTGGGTTATAAAACCAATTTAAACAACAATTTAATTGTGCGATTCAATGCGGCTTCCGGATTTAGAGCGCCAAATTTGGCGGAACTCACTTCTAAAGGCGTTCATGAAGGAACCAACAGGTACGAAATTGGAAACAGCCGTTTAAAAACAGAGCAAAACATACAAACCGATTTAAATGTGGAATACAACACAGATCATTTTGAATTTTTTGTAAATGGTTTTTACAACCATGTGAACAATTATATTTACACGTCGCCAACCGGTGAAACGCTCGAAGACAATGATGTTTTTAACTATATCCAAAATGACGCAAAATTGTACGGCGGTGAAATAGGTGTTCATTTCCACCCGCATCCTCTGGATTGGTTACACCTTGAAAGTAGTTTTGAAACAGTAACCGGCGAAAAACAAGATGGTGATTATTTGCCTTTAATTCCTGCCAACAATTGGAACAATACCTTAAGAACTGAGTTTAACATTAAAAATTGGCTTTCTGATGGGTTTGCTTCCTTAAATATTTCGAGTACTTTCAATCAAAATAATGTCAGCGGATTTGAAACTGCTTCAAAAGGTTATTCCTTGGTAAATTTTGGTTTTGGAGGCACTGTTAAATTCGGAAAAACAATTTTTGCGGTCAACATAAACGCCAATAATTTATTTGATGAAAGTTACATCGCGCACCTGTCGCGTTTAAAAGCTGACGGAATTCAAAATATAGGAAGAAATATTATAATGGGTGTAAAATTTAATTTATAACCAATTCAAAACAAGCATTTAAAAAGCTTTTTTTTATCTGCAAAAAAGGAAAAACGAAGCAATAATATTTTCAAATTCATTAATTTAAAATTATTTTTTGCGCTATTTTTTTTTACATAATTAAATAATTAATCGGTAATTATTCATTTTATTACATAATTCATAAAAACTAAATAATAGTAAAATAACTTCTTTTCGCATTTTTATTCAAGATATTTATCTTTTTCATTACCAATCTTTAAACAACCATTTAAAAACTTTGAATTAAATATAAATCGATTTAAACATATATAAATCAAGCATTAGAACTTATTTTATTCGTAACTTTAAGTTCAGAAACGGTAAATTCTTTCCAAATGAACAGAACAGGTCTTTTAAACAAGCTATGGGAGTTTCAAAATAAGTTTGGTTATATTTCAGAAAATGCCATTGCGCAAATTGCCAAAAAATTAAGCGTTTCAAAAATAGAGATTGAAGGTGTCGTCTCTTTTTACCATTTCTTCCACAGGCAACCCACAGGAAAATACATCATTTATTTAAACAACAGCATTATTTCTGAATTTAAAGGCTTTCAACTAATTAAAGCCGCTTTTGAAAAAGAAACCGGTTGCACTTTTGGCTGTTATGGTGAAAATCCGCTTTTTACGCTGTTTGAGACTTCCTGTATCGGATTGAGCGACCAGGAACCTGCAGCATTGATTAACTTTTTTCCCTTTACCTATTTAACGCCCGAAAAAGTAAAGACCATAATTCAACAATTGAAAAACGGCAATTCTTTACGTTTTATTTCTAGCAATCCAACCAGTAAAATTCAGTATATTCCTGCGGATGATAAAACGATTTTCTTCAGAAAATATGAAATGGGAGTTGCCCTTAAAAAATTAAAAACCAATACACCTGATCAAATTTTAAACCTCATTTCTGTCGCCAATCTCGAAGGTCGCGGCGGCGCTTTTTTCCCAACAGCCAAAAAATGGAAAAGCTGCAAGGAAATGGATTCTTCAAAAAAATTCATTATCTGCAATGCCGATGAGGGCGAACCTGGCACTTTTAAAGACAGGTCGCTGCTAAACAACCTTCCCGGATTAATGATTGAGGGAATGATTATTTCGGCTTACATATCTGGAGCGGCAAACGGCTTTATTTATTTGCGCGGCGAATACCGCTATTTGCTTGAAAAAATTGAGAATACCCTGCGCGAATTTCAAAAGAACAATCTTTTGGGCAATGATATCCTTGGCATCCCAAAATTTAATTTCAACATACAAATCCAGCTTGGTGCAGGCGCTTATGTTTGTGGCGAAGAATCAGCATTGATTGAATCTTTGGAAGGAAAACGAGGCGAGGCGAGAATCAAAAAACATTTCCCGACAGAATATGGCTATTTGGGTTATTCCACCATCGTAAACAATGTGGAAACTTTTGCTATGGCAGCAAGAATCATAGAATTGGGCACTAATTTTATTTCAACCATTGGCACCCAAGATAGCAAAGGAACTAAGGTGTTGAGTATTTGCGGTGATGTTGCAAAACCGGGTATTTATGAAATTGAATGGGGAATGACCGTAAAAGAACTCCTGCATCTTTGTCAGGCCACATCGCCTCATTTTGTTCAAATTAGCGGACCGTCAGGCATTTGCATCAACAATACCGAGTTTGATCGAAAAATTTGTAAGGAAGATTTAATCTGCGGCGGATCTATCATGGTTTTTAACAATTTTAGAAGCATCACAAAAATTCTGGAAAATTACACCAAATTTTTCAAAGAAGAATCTTGCGGCGTTTGCACGCCTTGCCGTGCAGGAAACCAGATTTTGCACGAAAAAATCAAAAAAATCAAAAAAGGTATTTGTACCGCACAGGATTTAGAAGAAATAAAGGAATGGGGACAAATCATGAAACTGACAAGCAGGTGCGGACTGGGACAATTTTCGGCAAATACCCTAGTGATGGCCATTGATAAATTTGAAGGATATTTCAATCAAAAAATCATAAAAGCCAATGAAAATTTAAATGTGGAATTTGATATGGAGGCCGCGGTTTATAATTATGATTCCCTGATAAAGGATACACAGGCCCCCTAGCCCCCGAAGGGGGAATATTAAAAGTTAAAGGTTAAAGGTTTGAGTTGTGAGTTGTGAGTTGT
>JAVVEF010000028.1:0-8312 GCA_032251275.1 Lutibacter sp. | reverse complement strand
TGAGTTGTGAGTTGTGAGTTGTAAAAATTAACAAATATTAAATACCTAACAATTAATTATTGATAATTTAGAAAAACCCATGAAAACTAGTTCATTTAAAATCGATGGAAGGATTTGTACTGCGGAAAAAGGGTTAAACCTTATAGAAGCCGCAAAACAAAACGGTGTTTTTATTCCAACCTTGTGTCATTTCAAACACCTAAATCCGCTGGGCACCTGCAGGGTTTGTACCGTGAAATTAAACGGAAAAGCCGTTGCTGGATGCACCGTTCATGTGGCGGATGAAATGGATATAGAAGTGAATACTTCGGAATTGCTGAACACCCGAAAAGCAATTTTGGAGATGATGTTTGTGGAAGGAAACCACTTCTGCCCTTCCTGCGAAAAAAGCGGCGATTGTCAAATGCAAAATTTAGGGTATGAAACCGGAATCAAATTTACACGGTTTCCGCATTTATTTATTGACAGAATTACCGATGCACGACCGGAACGCATTGTTGTAAACCAAAACAGGTGTATTAAATGTAAGCGCTGCATTGAAGAAGTCAAAACTTTTGACGGCTTCAACGTATTTTATTCCATCAACAAAGGAAATAAAACCATGGTTGCCATTGATTATGAACAGGAGGTAAAATTATCCGAATTGCAGGCAGTACATGCGATGCAAATTTGCCCGACCGGTTCCATATTGGTCAAAGGAAAATCGTTTAGCAAGCCTTTTGGAGACCGGGAATTTGATATTGTTACGGAAGAAACAACTATGTCTATAAATCCTGTAAAAAAACACCGAACAACTACCAAAAAGAAAATTATTGCGACCACTTCACTCGCCGGCTGTTTTGGATGCCATATGTCTATGCTCGATGTGGATTTAGGCATCCTGGATTTATTTGAAGTTGTTGAATTTAACAAATCCCCTGTCACCGATATTAAAAATTTTAGCAAACATTGCGATATTGGTCTTGTGGAAGGCGGCTGCAGCAACACCCATAATATTGAAGTGCTGCGCGAGTTCAGAAAAAATTGCGACATTTTAATTTCTGTTGGAGAATGTGCTATTTGGGGTGGATTGCCGGCAATGAGAAATACGTTTCCGTTGGAAGAATGTTTAAAAGAGTCTTATCTGGATTCCATGACGAGCGAAGAAAATGAAACGATTATTCCAAATCATGAAGACATCCCAAAAATTTTAAACAACGTATATGCCAATCATGAAATCGTAAAAATAGACCATCACATTCCTGGATGTCCTCCAGATGCGAACCATATTTGGAATGTGGTCAAAAATATTTTGTTCCAAGAGGAATTTTCCGTTGCACATCCCGAATATAAATATGACTAATTAACATAGCGATTTATGGAAACAAAAAAAATAATTATAGATCCAGTTACACGTGTGGAAGGCCACGGAAAAGTTACCATAAGACTTGATGAAAATGGTATGGTGAGCGATGCTTTTTTTCATATTGTGGAATTTAGGGGGTTCGAAAAATTTATTCAGGGTCATCCATATTGGGAAGCACCGGTTTTGGTGCAGCGCCTTTGCGGCATTTGTCCGGTAAGTCACCATTTGGCCGCGGCAAAAGCTATTGACCAACTGGTTGGGATTGATCCCGAAGATTTATCGCCAACTGCCACAAAATTGCGAAAATTATTGCATTTCGCACAAGTTTTTCAATCGCACGCCCTGCATTTCTTTTATTTGGCTTCCCCTGATCTTTTATTTGGAATTGATGCTCCTGCTGAAAAAAGAAATGTGGTTGCCGTTGCCACAGAAAACAGGGAACTTGCAAAAAAAGGCATTTTGATGCGAAAATTTGGGCAAGAAATGATAAAAGCCCTTGCAGGAAAAAAAATTCACGGAATTTTAGCCCTTCCCGGTGGCGTGCATAAAACCTTTACCGCTGAAGAACGTGCCTATTTCTTAGACGGAAAACTTATCCCAAATGTTGATACGATGATTTCCTGGTCAAAAGAAATGGTTGATTTCATAAAAAACTATCAACAAAAAAATACAAAATGGATCGATAATTTCGCAGCCTACCCGTCCAATCATTTGGGATTGGTACATAATGAAACCGGCGCTTTTGAATTGTATGACGGTCGCTTGAAATCGGTTGATTTTGAAGGAAATGAATTATTGAATATTGAGGATATTGACTATCGCGAACATTTTAGGGAAGCCGTTGAACCCTGGTCTTTTTTGAAATTTCCCTATATGACCAAATACGGCAGGGATAATGGCTGGAACCGTGTTGGACCTTTGGCTCGTTTAAATACCTGCGCTTATATGGGAACGCCGCTTGCGGAAAATGAACGGCAAATATTTAAGGAATATACGCAAAATAAACCCAACAATATGACCATGCATACCCATTGGGCAAGATTGATTGAATTGCTGTATTGTGCCGAAGAGATGAAGGAATTGCTGCTGGATGATACGCTTATGAACAACGATTTGGTGCGCAAAGGAACGCCAAGACAAAAAGGCATTGGCATTATTGAAGCGCCAAGAGGAACGCTTATCCACGAATACCATATAGATGAAAAAGGCTTAATCACCAAATGTAATTTAATCGTTTCAACAACGCATAACAATGAAGCCATGAATCGTGGTGTTAGAGAAGTTGCAAAAAATGTACTCAATAACAAACCCGAAATTACGGAACTTATGCTAAACCAAATTGAGATAGCCATCAGAGCTTACGATCCGTGTTTGAGTTGCGCTACACATGCATTGGGCGAAATGCCTTTAATTGTGCAATTGGAAGATTGCTTTGGAAACCTTATCGATGAAAAAATTAAGTAACACGCTTATTATTGGCATAGGAAATAATACACGGCAGGATGACGGACTTGGGTGGAAATTTTTATCGATGCTTGAAGAAGATGGATTTATTGTCGATAATTTGGTGTATAAATACCAATTGATGGTGGAAGATGCTGAATTAATTTCGGAATTTGATTCCGTTATTTTTATTGATGCCTGTAAATCTAAATTGGAAAACGGATTTACTTTTGAACGTATTTATTCGGCAGAAGAAGTTTTATTTTCTACCCATTCTGTTCCTCCAAATCAGATTTTGAATCTTTGTGAAACGATTTATGCTAAAAATCCAAAAGCATATTTAATAAAAATACAGGGCTGCAATTGGGATATTGGCATTGGATTTTCAGAACTTGCAGAAACAAATTTAAGGAATGCGTTTTCTTGTTTTGTTGAAAACCTCTTTCGTTAGCGCGAGATTCTAGCATATGAAACCACAAAATCTATTGTACATAAGCACTAGCATAACACTTGCGCCAGCGAAGAACGCCCTTTAGCTAAAAAATCGTAATTCACAAATCGCAATCCCGATAGCTCTCGGGATTACGATTTACGAATGCTGACCTATGGTTAGAATGTCGTCATGCTGAACCTACCTCGCCGGCGAGGCAGATTCAGGATAATTTTATAGTTTCTTTAACAGTTGCATAGAAAAGTAAATCGTATCATTGTAGCGTAGGCATCTGGAAAAATAATCAAGGTGTAGAAAAATTAAAAAAACCTTGGTTTTAAGATATAATATTGATTGATTGATTGATTTGTTTTATTGTTCTTAAAGGGTTTCCGAAAAGTTAAACTAAGAAATGAAATTGAAGCTGTAGTTGGCAATTAAATTCATCTCAAAAAAATTAACTTCTCTGAAACCCTTCTTTGTTAACTTATATTTACCCATAGCGTACTCTCTCTGCTGAGTTCCTGATAAGCAACTTTTATAAATCTATTTTCCGGCGCATTTAAATCGGGATCTTTGTCGAGTAATTCTATCGCCATTGTTCTTGCCATTTTTAACAGTCCGGCATCTTTCACCAAATCGGCAATTTTCAGGTTCAGGATACCGCTTTGCTGCGTGCCCATCAAATTCCCGGGTCCCCTCAGTTTTAAATCCACTTCCGCAATTTTGAATCCGTCACTGGTATCCACCATGGTTTTTAGCCGCACTTTTGCATCGGCAGACAATTTAAAGCTTGACATGAGAATGCAATAGCTTTGTTCTGCCCCGCGACCTACCCTGCCGCGCAGCTGGTGCAGTTGCGACAGTCCAAAACGTTCGGCGCTTTCTATCACCATCACGCTCGAATTGGGAATGTCCACTCCTACCTCAATCACCGTGGTGGCCACCATAATCTGGGTTTCCCCTTTTTGGAAACGCTGCATTTCGTAAGCCTTGTCCTCTGCCCTCATTTGTCCGTGCACAATACTAATCTGATAGTGTGGTTTTGGAAATTCGCGCGTAATGCTTTCATAACCGTCCATCAAATCCTTATAATCCATCGCTTCGGACTCGTTAATCAGCGGATACACCACATACACCTGCCGGCCTTTGGCAATTTCTTCCTTTAAAAATTTGAATACCGACAGCCGGTTGGCGTCGTATCGGTGCGCTGTGACCACCTCTTTTCTGTTTGGAGGCAGTTCATCGATCACCGAAATATCCAGATCGCCATAGAGGCTCATCGCCAACGTACGGGGTATCGGGGTTGCGGTCATCACCAGCACATGCGGTGGTAACAGGTTCTTTTTCCACAGTCTGGAGCGTTGTTCCACCCCAAAACGGTGCTGTTCATCAATGATGGCAATCCCTAGGTTTTTAAACTTCACCTTATCTTCAATCAGCGCGTGCGTACCTATTAATATATGCAGTTCGCCCGATTCCAGCTCTGCGTGCAATATTTTTCGTTCTTTGGTTTTGGTGGAGCCGGTGAGCAGTTTTACATTCACGTTCATCCCTTTCAACAAATTGGTCAGCGCATTGTAGTGCTGGGTGGCCAAAATTTCGGTTGGTGCCATAAAGGCGGCCTGGAATCCATTGTCCAGCGCAATCAAAATGGTGAGCAAGGCCACAATGGTCTTACCCGATCCCACATCGCCCTGAAGCAAACGGTTCATCTGCGCATTGGAACCCATATCTTTCCTGATTTCCTTCAGCACCCGTTTCTGTGCGTTTGTGAGTTCGAAAGGCAGGTTGTTTTTGTAAAAGTAATTGAAATAATCCCCCACTTTCAGAAAAGGATAGCCTTTAAATTTGGATTTTCTGATCAATTTCTTCCGAAGCAACTGCAATTGTATAAAAAAGAACTCCTCAAACTTAAGCCGGTGCTGTGCTTTGGTGAGTAATTCCTGATTTCTAGGAAAATGGATGTTCAGCAAGGCTTCGTTTTTTGAAATCAGGTTTAATCTTTCAATGACTTCCCCGGAAAGCGTTTCCTTAAAATTTCCGTTTAATTCTTCAAACAAACCCTGTATCATTTTGGAAATCAACCTGTTGGTAACGCCCTTATTCACCAGTTTTTCTGTGGAAGGATACACAGGCTGCATGGCTGTGCGCAGGCTTTTGTTGTAATCGGCCAGCAATTCCATTTCGGGATGCGGCATCGAAAACAGGCCCTTAAAATAACTGGTCTTGCCGAAAATCACATAAGGCGTATTTATTTTTATCGCCTCCCTAATCCATTTGACACCCCTGAACCACACCAGTTCCATCGTTCCGGTTTCATCTGCAAAAGTGGCCACCAGCCGACTTCCCTTTGCCTGCTGCACGGTTTTAAGTTCGGTTATTTTTCCCAAAATTTGAATTTCCGAGCTATTTTGCTGCAGCTGGCTGATCTTCATAAACTGGGAGCGGTCGAGGTACCTGTTCGGGAAAAAATTTAACAAATCACCAAATGTACGGATGCCCAGTTCCGATTTCAGCAAATCGGCCCTTGAAGGACCTACGCCTTTTAAATAGGAAATTGATGTGTTTAAATTGTTGGTTGACATTTGGTTTTTTGAAAAGACGAAGGTAAGGATTTTTTGATTTACGATATTCGAATTACGATATTCGAATTACGATTTACGATTTACGATTTACGATTTTTCAATGTTCTCAATTAGTATCAGGGAGTCGTCATGCTGAACTAGGTTCAGCATCCTTAAGTGCAGTGCTTTAATTATAATTCGCTGTTCTCTTCATAAGTTCCCGAAACAAGTTCGGGATGACGGATTTCGGAATGAACCCTATGATAACTTCCCTCTAGAGAGTGATTAGGGGTGTGTGTTTTGGAATTACGATTTACGATATTCGATTTACGAATGTTGAATTTTGCGGTTCGTTTCGGGATAACGTCATGCTGAACTTGGTTCAGCATCTTTTGAAATGGAGTTCAAATCATGATTGTTGTTCATATCAACATAGGATTTTGAATTTTTATATGGCATTTGCAATGAATGATTTTGACCTCAATTATTGTTCTTTTACTTTTTTGCATCGCCCAAAAAAGAAATCGACTTTAGGAGATTCACGAACTCAAAAAAAAACAATAAAAATAGTGAGCTAAACAAAAAATGCTAGTCTGATGATCTTTTTCTGTAAAATTAGTTCTTCCCGCGCGCCACCTGGCTCGTTCTCTAAAAACAGCTACTCCAACACGCCAGCTGGCTCCTGCGCTAAAAACATCCACTGGATGTTTTCTTTACGCTTGACCCTCTTAACGTTCCGCCCTCAACGCGCCGGCTGGTATCTGCGCGCCATCTCGCCCATAGCTATCGCTATGACGCACTAAAAATGTATCCCATACATTTTTTTAACACTCTCCTGTTTCTGGTGCTCGTCTGCGACGCGTACCTACTTAAATTAGCCAATAAATTGTAGCGTTTGCAACGTGGATAACTCTTTCGAAATGACGGATTCAACCCGGCGCTAAAGGGCAAAAGGTTACTTAGGAACATCTCTTTAAATAGGGACAGGTTGCCACGTTGGATTATTCGGCTTCGCCTCAGTAATCCTTCTCGCGATGACGAAATTTGTTTTCAATATTAACTTTACGTTTTTAACTTTAACTTCGGCTTAGTTCAGCATAAGTTTAGAGGGGAATTAATGCGGTTAATTTATATTTTTAACGCTGAACTTTAGCCTTTAGCCTTTAAACTTTTAACTTTCAACTTTCAACTTTTAACTTTCAAACTTCGGCCTTCGGTCTTCGGTCTTCGGTCTTTAAACAAAACTTTTCCCTATCTTTGCGGCCATAATTTTTTATAATGAGATTACATCGAAATTTAGTATTTACGGTTATCGACTCTGTGAAGTTGATATTCAATGAAGGAGAATATGCCGACAAGGCGGTTGAAAAAGCGTTAAAACGCGATGCCCGCTGGGGTGCAAGGGATCGGAAGTTTGTTGCGGAAACCATTTATGAAATGGTGCGCTGGAAACGTCTGTACAACGAGATTGCAGGAACAAAAGAACATTATACCACCGAAAATGTATGGAAAAACTTTTCGGTATGGGCCATCTTAAAAGGCGTTAAATTGCCTGAGTGGAATCAGCTGCAAGGCGTTCCGGAAAGACGGATCAAAGGGAAATTCGACGAACTTCAGAAAGTGCGTGTGTTTAAAGAATCTATTCCCGACTGGATGGATGAAATGGGCGTAAAAGAACTGGGCGAAGCGCAGTGGACGAAAGAAATTCATATCCTGAATGAACAGGCTGACGTTATTTTGCGTGCCAATACCTTAAAAACCACCAAAGCCAACCTGCAAAAAAAATTGATGGATGAAGGCATTGAAACGGAATTTATCCAGGGCTATAATGACGCCTTAAAACTGGTTGAACGCGCCAATGTTTTTAAAACTGAGGTCTTTAAATTGGGCTTTTTCGAAGTTCAGGATGCCTCCTCCCAACTGGTTGCGGAATACTTAGACGTGAAACCGGGAATGCGCGTGATTGACACCTGCGCCGGTGCCGGCGGAAAATCGTTGCACCTGGCAGCGCTTATGGAAAATAAAGGACAGATCATCGCCACCGATATTTATGAAAGCAAACTGCGAAAACTGAAAATAAGAACCCGCAGGGCCGGTGTGTTTAACATCACCACCAAAGAAATTGATTCACCTAAAGTGATGAAGAAAATGAAAGGCACCGCCGACCGCGTGTTGATCGATGCGCCTTGCAGCGGTATCGGGGTGCTGAGAAGGAATCCGGACAGCAAGTGGAAACTGGAACCTGAATTTGTGGAAAACATCATTAAAACTCAGGCCGAAATATTGGAGAATTATTCTCAGCTGGTAAAACCGGGCGGTAAATTGGTGTATGCCACCTGCTCTATTTTTCCTTCAGAAAACGAAAAACAGGTACATGGGTTTTTGAAGAACCATCCGGAATTTGAATTTGAGAAAGAACATAAAGTTTCTCCGGCCAAATCAGGGTTTGATGGGTTTTATATGGCGTTGATGAGGCGGGTAGTATAGTTGTAACTTCTCTTCAAAAGTTCCCGAAACAAGTTCGGGA
>JAVVEF010000027.1:0-28000 GCA_032251275.1 Lutibacter sp. | reverse complement strand
TTTTCATGGAGGTCTTGATCTTTATCCACACAAATAATGGTAGAACCAATTTTTTTTTAATGGTTAAATAATATTTTAAAGATACAATGTTTTAAAATTAAATTAAAGACATCTTTTCAGTATTTGTATAAAAAACTGTAAACCATAAAGGTTTTTGTTCAAAGGTAAATTAGAATTATTTTAAATTAAATAATTGATGGTTTTAAAACACAAAACCCCTATAAATTTGAGAAATTTTTATTTAATTTTAATGAATTAATCCTAAGCGATTTAAAATATGAAGCAAACTATGAACTTTAAGTTAAACGGAAAACAAGTTTCTGTAGCTATTAATGGAGATGAATCTTTGTTAACTGTTTTACGCGATTACTTAGATGAAACCGGAACAAAATACAGTTGCGGACTAGGACAATGCGGTGCTTGTACGGTAATACTTAACAATCAGACCGCACAGTCTTGTATGACCTATGTTGATCAATTTGAAAATGCTGATATTATTACCATTGAGGGATTGTCAAATAACAATGAACTTCACCCGATTCAGGAGGCTTTTGTTGCTCATGATGCTTTACAATGTGGTTATTGTACGCCGGGTATGATTATGAATGCTTATGGATTGTTGCTTAAAAATCCAAATCCATCGCGGGAAGAAATTATTTCGGGAATGGAAGGTAATTTATGCAGATGCGGCTCGTATAACAGAATAGTTGATGCAATCGAATCTGCATCAGAAAAAATATTTAAACAGCAATAATTATGGAAGCGGATAAAATCAATCAACTCTATTTTAGTGATGTAAATCAACCAATTAGGTACGACAGACGTAAATTTTTAAAGCAATTGGGAAGGGGAATTATTGTTATTTTTTCTCTAAGTGAACTCTCTTTACTGGAAGGCTGGAGTCAGCCAACCAATGCACAAGATCAGGAAATAGATTTTAACGCCTATTTAAGAGTAAAAGAAGACGGAAGAGTAGATTGTTATACCGGAAAAATTGAAATGGGTCAAGGCATTATTACTTCATTAGCGCAAGCATTGGCTGAAGAATTAGAAGTAACTTTGGATCAGGTTGATATGGTTATGGGCGATACCAAACTTTGTCCGTACGATGCCGGAACCTGGGGTTCCTTAACTACCCGTTTTGCCGATCCGGTTATACGTGCAGCTGCCGCCGAAGCTCGTGAAATATTAATAGAAATTGCTTCAGAAAAACTGGCAGAACCTATTGAAAATTTAGAAGCAGCTAACGGAAGTGTTTATGTAAAAGGAAATCCTTCCAGAAAAATTGATTATGCAGCATTAACTAAAGGAAAAAAGATTGTCAGAAGCCTAACCAAAAAGCCCGAACTTAAAAAAGCTGAAGATTTTAAAATAATTGGAAAATCTTATAACAGTACCGATGCCGAGGTGAAAGTAACCGGTAAAGCAAAATATTCTGCAGATATTAAATTACCTGGAATGGTATATGCCTCAGTTGTTAGACCCAGAATATTTGGATCAAAAAAAATAGCTGTAGATGCAACAGCTTTAAGTAATTTTAATGGCGCTAAACTTATTGAAGATGGCGATTTAGTTGCAGTTATTCACAGGGAACCTGAAGTGGCAGCCAAAGCCGCACAAAGCATTAAAATTACCTGGGATACTCCTGAAAGTAAAGCAGATAATGAATCTATTTTTAAGTATTTTGAAGATACTGTTACGCAAAGCAGTGTGTTTGAAGAAGGCGGCGATTTAGAAATCGGAATACAAAATTCAGAAAAAATTTTACAGGCAGATTATCATGACGGCTATAAAGCACATGCTTCTATTGAAACACATTGTGCAACCTGCTATTTTGAAAATGATAAATTAACCATTTGGGCATCAACTCAAACACCTTTTGGTACGCAAAAAGAATTGGCAGAGACATTTAAGATGCCACTGGAAAATGTATATGTTAAACAAATATTTTTGGGCGGGGGTTTTGGCGGAAAAATTTACAATCTTCAAGCTGTTGAAGCTGCAAAAATTGCAAAAATATCAGGAAAACCAGTTCAGTTGGTTTGGACCAGAAGGGAAGAGTTTATGTACGACAGGTTTAGACCGGCGTCTTTATTAAAAATTACGTCAGGGGTAGACACGATTGGTAAATTAAACTTATGGAAATTTGATATTTACTGCGCGGGTACGCGTGGAACAAAATTATTTTACAATGCACCTAACAACCTAACCAGGCATTTTAATAAAAACGACGCACATCCTTTCGGGACAGGTGCGTGGCGCGCTCCGGGAAATAATACAACCACTTTCGCACGCGAATCGCATATTGATGCAACAGCACATACCATTGGTCAAAACCCGCTTGAATTTCGCCTAAATAATTTGAAAGACGAAAATATGATTGCTGTTTTAAAATTAGCGGCTGATACTTTTGGATACAATTCACCTAAAATTGAGGGTCATGGTTATGGCATTGCCTTAGGTGAAGATGCAGGAACTTTAGTGGCTATTATTGCTGAAGTAAAAGTGGATAAAGCTACCGGAGAAGTACATCCCATAAAAATAGTTTGTGCTCAGGATATGGGGCAAGTTGTGAATCCGCATGGTGCAACCGTTCAAACAGAAGGCGGCATTACCATGGGACTTGGATATGCACTTTATGAAGAAATTGAATTTGATGGCGGACTGGTAAAAACCAGAACTTTTGGTAATTATCCGTTTACTACATTTTCTAAAACACCAAAAATTACCTGCGTTTTTATGGATAAAATGAATTCTGCACCTCAAGGTGGCGGCGAACCGGCAATTATTTGTGTGGGAGGCGCCATTGCAAATGCGGTTTTCGATGCTTGTGGCGCAAGAGTAAACCGCATGCCAATTACACCAAAAAGGGTTCTTGCGGCAATGCCTTTATAAAAAATTTTATTTAAATAGCAATGTATTTAAGCCATATGCAGTGATGCTATGGTTTTTTTTATACGGTTAATCGTTTCTTTTTTGCCAATCATTTCGGCGATGTCAAATAAATGCGGACCTTTTAAGTCCCCAACCAAGCTTAGTCTAAACGGCTGCATCACTTTTCCAAAACCAATTTCTTTGGCGGTGATCCATTCTTTGACGGCGGTTTCGAAATTAAGCGAAGTAAAATCTTCAACAGTTTCAATAATACCAATCAATTCCAGCATCAATTCGGCAGTATCTTCTTTCCATTGTTTTTTAGCCGCTTTTTCATCGTATTCAGCCGGAGTTTCAAAATAGAAATTGCTCAACTCCCAAAAATCCTTCACAAAAGTTGCGCGTTCCTTAATGGCGGAAACAACTTTTGTCACAAATTTCAACTCTTTTTTGATGCCTTTTTCTTCTAAAATCGGCATATAAAGCGCTGCCAGTTCCTCATCCGATTTCAACAGCATATATTGCTGGTTAAACCAATTTGTTTTATCGGGACTAAATTTAGCGCCGCTTTTGCTCACGCGTTCTATGGTAAATGCTTCACAAAGTTCCTCCAACGTAAAAATTTCCTGTTCCGTTCCGGGATTCCATCCCAAAAGCGCCAGCATATTTATAAAAGCATCGGCAAAATAACCGTCTTCTCTATAACCACGAGTAATTTCTCCGGTTTCTTCATTTTTGTAAGCCAATGGAAATACAGGAAATCCTAATTTATCGCCATCGCGTTTGCTTAATTTCCCTTTTCCGATTGGTTTTAAAATGAGCGGTAAATGTGCAAATTCAGGTGCTTTCCATCCAAAAGCTTCGTACAAAGCAATATGAAGCGGTAATGAAGGAAGCCATTCCTCACCACGGATAACGTGGGTAATTTCCATCAAATGGTCATCCACAATATTTGCCAAATGGTAGGTTGGCATTCCATCGCTTTTAAACAATATTTTATCATCCAAAATGTCTTTTCTGAAGGAAACATCACCTCTGATCATATCAACAGTTTCAACAGTGGCTTCCGTATCTTCAAGCAGTGGTTCGTGCATTTTAAAACGCACCACATATTTGTAGCCGTTGGCAATTCTTTTCGCCACTTCGTCTTTGGACAAGGAAATTGAGTTGGTCAGTTTTGCCCTGTTGTGCCAGTTATAAATAAAGGTTTTCCCTTTTTCTTCGTGGTCAATTCTGTGAAAATCCAATTCTTCATTGGTGTCAAAAGCATAATACGCTTTTCCTTTTTCAATCAAGGTTTCCGCATATTGTTTATAAATATGTTTGCGTTCTGATTGGCGATAAGGTCCAAATTTTTCGTTTTTTCCAGGTCCTTCATCAAAAGGAATATTGCACCAATTTAACGCGTCAATAATATATTGTTCGGCATTTGCCACGTAACGTGCCTGATCGGTATCTTCAATGCGCAAAATAAAAGTGCCTTTGTGTTTTTTGGCAAATAAGTAGTTAAAAAGCGCGGTTCTAACACCGCCAATATGTAAAGGCCCGGTTGGGCTGGGAGCAAATCGCACACGAACTTGAGTCATTTTATCAGTTGTTTTGAGTTGCAAAGATAAATTTTAAGCAGGAATAAGTGTATTTTATCACAAAAAAGGTTGCTGTAGTTCCTTTTTAAAATATGAATCCGTTATGATTTATTTCGCCCAATCATTAATTTTGATACGGATGTTAATTTTTAATTGCTGCAAATTCTTTAAAAATTACATAACTTAAACGTATCTTAGTTTCAGAATAAAAATTTTAATGAAAAAAATCGGTATCATTATTGTTGATGATCATTTGCTGTTTTCGGAAGGGCTTGATGGATTAATTTCTGATTTTAAGGAATTTAATGTGTTGGCTGTTTTGGCAAACGGAATGGCAGTTGTTGACTATTTTTCTACAGACAATCAGCAACCCGACATTGTTTTAATGGATATTCAAATGCCGGTAATGAACGGATTGGAAGCCACAAAATGGATGAAGACATATCATCCTCATATCAATGTTATAGGGCTTTCTAACGAATGTGATGAAGAAATTATTTTAAAAATGCTTCGCGCAGGCGCCAATGGCTATTTGGGAAAGGTTATTCACCCATCAGAATTGGAGTTTGCGTTGAAGGAGGTTTACTCAAAAGGTTTTTTTTATACCGAAAATGTTTCCAACACATTGCTAAATTCGTTGGAAGTAAAGGAACACAAAGAGGTGGTCGTTCTTAAAGCGAAGGAATTGGAATTTTTAAAGTTGGCTTGTACGGAAATGACCTACAAACAAATTGCAGAAACAATGTATTTAAGTCCGAAAACCATTGAAAATTATCGTGAGGCACTTTTTGATAAATTGAATGTTAAATCACGAATCGGACTTGTTTTATATGCGATTAAAGAAAAAATTGTGATTCTGTAATCTAATTTTAATTATTTTTAGCTTTCATTAAAATTAAGTGTAAAAAATTGGACAATTTTAATCGCATACGCGCTAAACTTCAAGAATTCATTAAAAAATATTATTTTAATGAATTGATTAAAGGTTTGCTGTTATTTTTCGCGATCGGCGTGCTGTATTTTATCTTCACCCTTTTTGTTGAACACTTTTTATGGCTGAAACCAGACTTTCGCACCCTTTTATTTTGGCTGTTTGTTTTTATTGAAGTTGCGTTGTTTGCCGCCTATATTGTTTTTCCGTTAACGCAAATTTTGGGTTTAAAAAAAGGTATTTCAGAGGTTGAAGCCTCCAAAATAATAGGAAATCATTTTCCGGAAGTTAAGGATAAGTTGCTGAATATGATACAGTTAAATGAAAGAAGCGAAAATTCTGAACTTGTTGAAGCCAGTATCGAACAAAAATCGCAGGAATTGCAGCCCATTCCTTTTAAAATGGCTGTCGATTTTTCCAAAAACAAGAAATATCTGAAATTTGTCCTTTTACCGTTTGTCATTTGGCTGTTGGTTTTTATCACAGGAAACAGTTCCATTTTTACGGACAGTTTTTCCCGGGTTGTCCATTACAACAAAGTTTATTTGCCGCCGGCGCCATTTTCCTTTGCCATTTTAAATGATTCTTTGTCGGTTGTGGAAGGAGAATCATTTATGCTTCAGATTGAAACCATCGGCAACGCCATTCCTGAAAATGTTAAAATCAACTTTTCAAATGAAAGCTATTATCTAGAAAGCAGTGCTTTGGGAAAGTTTGATTATTTCTTTTCCAGGATTCAAAAATCAACAAAATTTTATTTGGAAGCTAACGGTGTAACTTCAGAAATATATGTAATTAACAGCATCGAAACTCCGGTAATTAACAATTTAAAAATGGTGCTTCAATATCCTGTTTATACCGGTAAAAAAAATGAAGTGGTGCAAAATACCGGAAACACCATTGTTCCGGAAGGAACAAAAGTTACCTGGCAAATTGAAACCAAAAAAACGGATGAGGTGCAATTTATACGTGATAATAAGGTTGAAAAATTTGCCCAAAACACTTCGGATTATTTTAGCTATTCCAAACAGCTTTTCAATGCCATCAGCTATAAAATTACCACATCAAATCAGCAATTAAATGATTATGAGGCGCTTAATTTTGTTGTTGAGGTGATTCCAGATGAGTATCCGCATATTGCAGTAAATTCCGACATCGATTCCATAAGTCGCGGTCCTGTTCAATTTGCCGGACAATTGAGTGATGATTATGGCGTCAATAAACTTCAATTGGTTTATTATGACAAGAAGAATTCTAAAGCGCTTAAATCGTATGTAATTCCTATGGATAAATCTTCTATTTCCGACTTTTATTATGTTTTTCCTGAAGGAATTTCTTTGGATGAAGGCATTGATTATGAATTGTATTTTGAAGTGTTCGACAATGATGGCGTAAACGGAAGCAAAAGTACCAGAAGCAAAACATTTACCTATTATAAAAAAACACAAAAAGAACTTAAAGAAGTTTTATTGGAAGAGCAAAAGGAAATGATTGGTGCACTTTCTAAGTTGATGGAAAAATCTAAAGAATCAAAAGACGGGTTGGAAAAGATTAATGATGAAATTCAGAAGAAGGCCAATATCGATTGGAACGACACGAAAAAATTGGAAGATTTATTAAAGCGACAAGCGAAATACCAAGAAATGATTCACAAGCAAACTAATCAGCTTCAGAATAATTTAAAAGAACAAGTGGATCAGAAGGAGACAAAGGAAACTAAGGAGGAATTGTTAAAGCGAATTGAAGAAACAAAAAAGTTGGCCGAGCAGGAAAAAATGTTAGACCAATTAAAAGAGCTTTCAAAGAAATTGAATAAAGATGATTTGACCGAGAAGTTAAAAGAAATGGTTAAAAGAAACCAACGCAACGAACAGAGTTTGGAACGTATTTTAGAACTCACCAAGCGTTTCTATGTGGAGCAAAAGGCAAATCAACTTCGTGAAAATATTGAAAATTTATCGAAGAAGGAAGAAACGCTTTCCAACGAAAATAAGGAAAATAACACTTCAGAAAAGCAACAGGAAATCAATACGGAATTTGAAAATATCAAAAAAGAATCCAAAGATTTACAAAGAGAAAATCAGGATTTGATAAGGCCCATGAAGCTTCCGGAAAACAAAGAAGAAATGGAAAACATTTCTAAAGACTTAAATAAAGCTTTGCAGGAATTAAAAGAGCAACAATCTGAGAACGCAAAAAAAAGCCAGAAATCTGCAGCCAAAAAGATGAGGGAATTAAGCAAAAGCATGGAACAATCAATGTCGGCAATGGAAGGTGAATCCATTGATGAAAACATTGAAGATTTAAGAAAAATTGTGGACAATCTGATTGTTTTTTCCTTTGAACAGGAAGATTTGCTGAACCGTTTTTCTGCTGCAGACATTGGTCATCCCGAGTATCCAAACAATTTGAAACAGCAATATGTGTTAAAAGAGCATTTTAACCATATAGACGACAGTTTGTATGTGCTCGCATTGCGTATTGTTCAAATGAGCACAATGATTCAGAAAGAAGTATCGGAAGTGCATTATAATTTGGATGAAGCTTTGTTAAATTTTACCGATGACAAGGCTGATATTGGAATTTCTAACCAGCAATTTGTGATAACTTCGGCCAATAATTTGGCAAATTCATTGAGTAATTTATTGGAGAGTTTGATGAATGCCTCGCCAAGTTTTGGGCAGGGAAAAGGAAAGGGAGATTCTCCACAGTTTGGTTTGCCCGACATCATTAAAAAGCAAGGAGAACTCAACGAACAAATTAAGGAAGGTTTAGAGAAGGGCGAGAAGGATGGACAAAAGCCAGGGGAAAATGGCGAATCGATGAGTGATGAATTGTATGAAATTTATAAACAGCAAGAACAGCTTAAGGGAATGCTGAAAGACTTTTTAGGTGACGACCCAGAAAGTTCGAAAGGCGCAAATGATGCCGTCAAGAAAATGGAAGAGCTGGAAAAAACGTTGTTGGAAAAGGGTTTTACAAAAGAGGTGGTTCAAAAAATACTGCAATTAAATTATGTGTTGCTAAAATTACAAAAGGCTAAAATGGAACAAGGAGAAGATGATATTCGGAAATCGGAAACGCCTAAATCAATTTTTGAGAAGCGAAATATTGAAGCAATTAAGGTTGAAAATCCGTATTTTAATACCAATGAAATATTAAACAGACAATCATTACCTTTGCAAACTGTTTATAAGAAAAAAGTACAGGAGTATTTTAAGAAAGAATAACAATAAATTGGAAATGATTGAATTCAATTACGAAACGGATTTTAAGTTAGATAATGAAGACAGCATCCAACATTGGATTTCAGCTTGTATAGAAAATTACGGATTCAACGAAGGAGAGCTTAATTATATTTTTTGTGATGATGACTATCTGCTGAAACTGAATGTGGAATTTCTGGATCATGACACCTTAACCGATATTATCAGTTTCGATTATACGATGGGAAAACTAATTAGCGGAGACATCTTTATTTCTGTAGAGCGCGTACGCGAAAATGCTAAAATATTTAATCAAAGTATTGAAAATGAATTGAATAGGGTTATAATTCATGGCGTTTTACATTATATGGGTTTTAAAGATAAAAATTCTGATGATAAAGATGTGATGACAGCCGAGGAAGATAAATGCCTGGCATTATTGAATGCTTAATTAACGTTCCACGTGGAACACAATTTTAAATTATGTTTAGTACAGTATATGATGTTATAGTAGTTGGTGGTGGTCATGCCGGTAGTGAAGCTGCTGCGGCAAGCGCCAATATGGGCGCGCATACCCTTTTAATTACCATGAGTTTGCAGAATATCGCACAAATGAGTTGTAACCCAGCGATGGGTGGTATTGCAAAAGGACAAATTGTTCGTGAAATAGATGCTTTGGGAGGTTATAGTGGCGTGGTTACCGATAAAACCGCCATTCAGTTTAAGATGCTTAATAAATCTAAAGGGCCTGCCATGTGGAGTCCGCGTGCTCAAAGTGACCGAATGCGTTTTGCGGAATGCTGGAGACTGATGTTGGAGCAAACTGCCAAGTTGGATTTTTATCAGGATTCAGTAAATGGATTGTTGTTCGACGGAGATAAAATTGTTGGTGTAAAAACGGCTCTTGGGATTGAAATAAAAGCAAAATCGGTTATTATTACGGCCGGAACTTTTTTGAATGGCTTGATTCATATCGGCGATAAATCATTTGGAGGAGGAAGGGCAGGAGAAAGGGCTTCAACCGGAATCACGGAAGATTTGGTTAAAATGGGCTTTGAAGCAGGAAGAATGAAAACCGGAACACCGCCTCGCGTTGACGGAAGATCGTTGGATTATTCTAAAATGATAGAACAGCCCGGTGATGAAAACCCGGAGAAATTTTCTTATTTATCCACCACAAAACCATTGGAAATTCAGCGTTCTTGTTATATGACTTATACCTCTTTGGAAGTTCATAACATTCTACGTGAAGGTTTTGATAGGTCACCCATGTTTAACGGCCGAATTCAAAGTATTGGCCCTAGATATTGTCCTTCCATAGAAGATAAGATTGATCGTTTTGCCACTAAAACACGTCACCAAATTTTTGTGGAGCCGGAAGGATGGGATACGGTGGAGGTTTATGTAAACGGATTTTCAACATCTTTGCCGGAAGATATCCAGGACAAAGCGTTGCGAAAAGTGGCGGGTTTTGAGAATGTGAAATTCTTTAGATTTGGCTACGCAATTGAGTACGATTATTTTCCGCCAACGCAATTGAAACATTCTTTGGAAACAAAACGGATCAAGAATCTTTATTTTGCCGGACAAATAAATGGCACAACGGGTTATGAAGAAGCAGCCGCGCAAGGATTGATGGCGGGTATAAATGCTGCGTTAAATATTCAAGGAAAAGAACCGTTTGTGCTCAAACGTGACGAGGCTTATATAGGTGTTTTGATCGATGATTTAATCACAAAAGGAACGGAAGAGCCTTACAGAATGTTTACCTCACGAGCTGAGTACAGAACTTTGTTGCGTCAGGACAACGCCGATTTACGGCTAACACCGATGGCTTATCTATTGGGAATGGTGTCAAAAGAACGGATGGACAGGGTGGTTGAAAAACAAGCGAAAACTGATTTGTTTGTGAAATTTTTGTTAGAAACCAGCGTGCTTCCGGATGAGATTAATCCGATTTTAGAAGCCAATGATTCTGCCAAAATTGACCAGTCCATGAAGTTATTTAAGATAGCCGCCCGGCCACAATTAAACTTTACAGATTTAAGGAAATTAGCGAAAGTGGAAGCATTCGTTATCGAAAATAATATTGATCGGGAGATTGAAGAGCAAACAGAAATCCATGTGAAATATTCAGGATATATTGACAAGGAAAGGAATCAGGCAGATAAAGTGAATCGATTAGAGAATGTGGCCATTCCTGGAAATTTCGATTATTCAAAAGTAAAATCTTTGTCCATTGAAGCGCGCCAGAAACTAACCAAAATTCAACCCACAACCATTTCACAGGCAAGCAGAATTAGCGGTGTTTCACCAAGTGATATTGCTGTTTTGTTGGTTTATATGGGTCGATAATTTATTGATGTTCCACGTGGAACCCATTAATGAATTTCGATTAAATGTCTCAAAATTTTCAAAAAAATGATTTCCGAAACAACGCACTATTTAACTTGTAAAGATTATACCGTATCGCATAAAAAATTCGATTTGGTGTATCATAACGATTTGGAAATGCTTGAAACTTTTCCGCAGCCGAAGATTGAAGAATTGTCGGGTTATTATGAAAGTGAGGATTATATTTCCCATACAGATTCGAAAGAAACTGTGATTGATAAAGTATATCAAATAGTAAAAAAACATGCGCTATCCAATAAATTAAAACTCATCAATTCTTTCAAAACTTCGGATAAAAATTTATTGGATGTTGGTTGCGGAACCGGTGATTTTTTGCTGATTTGTAAAAATAACGGATGGAAGGTTACAGGCGTAGAGCCAAATGCAAAAGCAAAAATCACTGCAGAAAATAAATTAAAGGGATCTTCTGAATCAGAAATTTATTCAGAAATCTATCAGTTAAATAGTGAAGCGCAATTTGATGTGATTACATTGTGGCATGTATTGGAGCACGTTCCAAACTTGGAAGTTTATATTTCATCATTAAAAAATTTATTAAAACCAGATGGCGTTTTAATTGTTGCGGTTCCAAATTTCAAAAGTTATGATGCCAATTATTATAAACAGTTTTGGGCCGCTTTTGACGTTCCAAGACATTTGTGGCATTTTTCAAAAAAATCGATTCGGTTGCTGTTTGAAAAACATGAAATGAATGTCGTAAAAATATTGCCCATGTGGTTTGATTCTTTTTACGTTTCCTTGTTAAGTGAAAAATATAAAAACGGAAAAGGTAATTTTTTAAATGCTTTTTTCATCGGTTTACTTTCGAATATAAAAGCAATCACAACCAAAGAGCATTCTTCCTTAATTTACCTCCTTAAAAACGCTAAAAAGTAATTTTAAAGCGATTTAAGCGTGGTTTTACAGAACAATCGTCTTGTGATATTTCATTTTTCTAAAACTGCCAATATTCGAGGATAATGAGTCCATTTTTTATCAGAATTTATTATAACGACACTATTAATGATAAATAAAATCAATATTGAAAAATATTTTATCAAACCTTGTTTTTTGTTTATATATTCGCACAAAATTTAAATCAACAATTCAAAATTTTAAAAATGAAAAAAATACTTATCATCGCTTTTGCATTTGCATTGGCATCTTGTAACCAAACTAAAATAGCCTATATTGATGTTGAAGTTATCATGAAAGATTATAGCGCCACAAAAGCTTTAGAAGAAAAATTAAAAGCAAAACAAGAAGTGTTCGCAAAACAATTGGATAGCCTGCAAGGTCCTTTTCAATTAAAGGTTCAGGAATATTACAAAGCCGCTCCTCAAATGTCGCCACAAAAAAGAGCGGAAGCGGAAGGTGCTTTGCAACAAGAACAACAATTTTTACAGGCCAGACAACAACAAGCTTCCGAAGAACTTCAAAAAGAAAATTTGGAAAACAGCGAAGCGTTGACAAAAAAAGTGGACAGCTTTGTGGCGGATTACGCAAAAGCAAAAGGTTTTCAGTTAATCATTGGAACATCGGGTAAAGGAACCGTGATGTACGGGGATGAGAAAATGAATGTAACTGCTGATATTTTAGATTTGCTAAATAAAGATTATTCAAAAGAATAAATTTAATATAACAATATTAAAACGCCTAAGAATTATTTCTTAGGCGTTTTTTTTTATCATCAGAAAAAAATAAGAATTCTAATTTAAAAATAATCTATTTCAAACTAAGACTCAGCTTTGGTATAAATTACATTTCTTTCCTTTAAATATTTAAGGAAATAATGGAAGCATTTTTCGTGCTTGCCAACCAATTCGGGTGGGAAAACCCCTTTTTCTGAAAACAATCCGTCTAAAAATAGGTTTGCGGCAGCTGTTGCAGTGTAACCGGTAGTTCTTGCCATAGATGAAGCGTTTGTTTTTGCGCAAAATTCGTCATGTAAATTGTAAACAATGGTTTTGCTTTCGCCAATTTTATTTGTGCCTTTCAACGTAATTCGCATCACCGTAATTTCTTCTTCCGTGTCGCCCAATTTCCATTCGTTAAACAATATTTTTGAAGAAAATTCTAAGGGTGAAACTTCAGTTCCGTTAATATTTATTTTTTCTTCATTAAAAAATCCGCTTTTTTTCAACACATTGATATATTCAATATGACCCGGATATCGCAAGGTTTTCTCTTTCATATTTTGGATATGCGCCATGGTGTAAATGATGGATCGCAATCCGTCGGAATTAAAAGACTCCAAAGTTCCAACGCCTTCAAAATCAACAAATTCAACATCAGATAAGGCGTCTTTTACAACAATATTTCCGTTTTCCACGTAACGGGCCGGACGCGTATATTCTTCAATAACGTCAACAGGCGAAAAAGGCGCTTTATAATTAAACGGCCATTTTTTAATTTTTGGCAATCCGCCTACCAAACATTCAAAATCGGTAATGTTTAATTTTTCGTTGTAATAGCCCAAAATAATATTTCCCATTCCCGGAGCCACACCACAATCAACAATGGCGGTCACCTTTTTTTGTTTGGCAAGTTCAAATAAATCGAGTGAGTTTTCAGGAAAAAATGATATATCTACCACGTTTTTGCCGGCATCAATAATGCTTTTTAACGTTTCAAAACCCAAAAATCCGGGAACGGCGCAAATCACCAAATCGAAAGGTTTTATTGTTTTTTGCAGCGCTGCCTTATCAGTCACATCCAAAACAATTGTTGTCAGTTTTTCGCATTTTTTTATGGCTTTGTCCAAAGCGCTTTTGTTGAAATCGGTAAGCGTTACCGAATGGTTTTTTGTCATATCTATGGCCATCGTGGAACCAACCATCCCGGCGCCCAATACTATAATATTGCTCATCATGTTTTTAAGTTTGAATTTGAAAAAATAAGTTAAGTTGAAAGCGTTTCGCTTTATTTTGAAGAAATCTATGAAAATTGACTACAATCCCGGAATTAAAATCCAAGGCATTTCGGAAAGATCTTTAGTTTGGTACTTTAACATACGCTAAACTTACAATTTATTTTGACGTAAATTAAGGTTCAACGTAAAATTTTCCCTGCCAGGTATTTTTTTCAATCAGTTTGCGGTCAATTTTGGCGACAATTTCAAAGTTTTTTAAACCATTCCATTTTGGCGCAATCAATAAGTCGTAAGGCGCTTCACTTGCAAATCGTTCAATGCTGATATCAGGCCGCAAACAACCCACAAAATCGCTCATAAAATCGATGTATTCTTCGGGAGAAAACAAGTTGAAATCTTCAGGATTTCTGTTGTATTGCACCGCCATAATTGAGTTTTTGACAATTTGTAAATGGTGCATCTTTAATGCCTGAATGGGAAGTTTAGAGATTTCTGCGGCATGGTTCAATAATTCATCTTTTGTTTCTCCCGGCAAACCAATGATTAGATGCGCACCCAAATGAATTCCTTTGTTGGCGCAACGCTCAAAAGCAATTTGGGTTTCTTCAAAAGTGTGGCAACGGTTTACCTTCAGCAAGGTTTTGTTTAGCGTGCTTTCAACGCCAAATTCAAGAGAAATAAAGTGCTTTTTCGATAAAAATGACAGGTAATCAATCACTTCTTCTGAAATACAATCTGGCCGAGTTCCAATTACCAATCCGATCACGTTAGAGAAACGCAAGGCTTCGTCATACATTTTTTTGAGCGATTCAATATCAGAATAGGTATTCGTATATGCCTGAAAATAAGCGAAGTATTTTTGAGATTTGTATTTTTTGTCAAAAAATGAAATTCCTTCTTCTAATTGTTGGGTAATGGTTTTTGTTGATTCACAATAAGACGGATTAAAAGTGTCGTTGTTGCAATAGGTGCAGCCGCCATAGCCTTTTGAGCCGTCTCTGTTCGGACAGGAAAATCCGATATCCAAAGATATTTTTTGAACCCTTTCTCCAAAGGTCGATTTTATAAAAGAGGAATAATCAAGGTATCGTTTTCCTAAGAATTGCATCGTAACAAATTATGATGCAAAATTATCAAAAGATTTGGATTTGGTAGTGTTAAACGGGATGTTTATTTGTGGATTCGATTATTTGTGAAAATAAATTATAGGTATGGACAGCCATATCACTATCAATTATTTTAAAATTCCAAATCAAAGATTTTTATTGGCTTTAAAAGACAATTTTTAGGCAGAGAACGAATAGCCTATCCAATACTTTATATTTCATTTTTAATCAGTTAAATTCCTCGAGGCTCTGCCTCGAGGTTAGAGAGGAAAGTTTGAAAACCTAAGGTTTTCATAAAACTAAAAATTTACTTTCTTCCGATAGATACCTCGATGGCTCTGCCTCGAGGTAATTCATTTTTTATTGTCCCTATTCTTTTTAACCTGTTTTCGCCATATAATATAAAATATAAACATTAAAATTGGCAATACAATAAAAACAATAACATCAAACAAATTATTGAAATCTATTGGGGTGTTGTCTTGCGGATTTGGTGAATGCGTTGGCTTCTGAGCATACAAAAACGGGGTAAAAAGAAGGACTAAAATGTAATTAATTTTAAAAATTGAAGTTCGCATAAATGAAGTTTTTAGTGTTTAAAAAATTAAGATAGTAAATTTTTTTTGATGAAACTGCCTGAAATATTTTTTAGCATAACTTTAGTAATTTATAATATGCTTTGTCGGCAGCGTATTTTTTAAATTCATGAACCTCTGAAAGCTAAAATTCCTTTGTTTATTTCTTACTTTTACGCCGCATAAAAGAACGAAACACATGAATTACCAATTAATTTGCTCAGATATTGACGGTACGCTTTTGGACAAAAATCGTGAATTGTCCGATTTTACCATCCAAGAAATTCAACGTATTTCGCCCATTCCTTTTGTGCTTATTTCTTCCCGAATGCCAAAAGCAATGCGGCATTTGCAAAGTCAGTTGGGAAATACAACTGCACCGATAATTGCTTATAATGGCGGCTTGGTGTTGCACAACAATCAGGTTTTACACTCTGCTTTTATCGACAATGCTGTTTTGGAAGCTGTTATTCAATTGTGCGAAAAAACCACAATTCATTTAAGTTTGTATCACCAAGACGAGTGGTTTGTGCCGTCAATGGATTTTTGGGCCAACAGAGAATCCGAGAACACAAAAGTTGAACCCATCGTAAAATCGAGCAAATCCGTTTTGTCCCAGTGGAAAAACGAAGGAAAAGGCGCGCATAAAATGATGTGTATGGGCGATGAAACTGAAATTGATATTTTGTACAAAACGTTAGAAAATTCATTTTCCAGTGAAATTATGCTCTACCGCTCAAAACCCACTTATATTGAAATTTCGCACAGTTCCGTTTCCAAAAAAACCGCCATTGAAGTATTGTTAAATAGTTGTTATACAAATATTTCAATGGAAAATATTGTGGCTTTTGGCGACAATTACAACGATATTGAAATGCTTAAAGCGGTTGGTTTGGGCGTTGCAGTTGCAAATGCCATTGAAGAAGTGCTGCAAATTGCCGATAAAATTACCGATACCAATAAAAATAATGGCGTGGCAAAAGCCATTCAAGAACTGTTTTAAAATAAGAATTTGGGCGTTCCCTTCGGTCGGGCTTTTTGTTACAATCTTTTTTGAAGCAAAAGAGCTTCAAAAAAGTATTTCCACTTCAATCCCTAACGCAAAAAATTACCGTCTAATGAGGCTTAAATTTCCGCGTTTTTCTCGGTAATCGCCATATTGATTGGTGTATTTCACCAAATACCAATAATCCGTTGCAGGTAGCCTTTCGCCGTTGTAAAATCCGTCCCAGCCTTCGCCATTTATATCAACTTCCGCCACCAATTTACCAAAACGATCAAAAATATAAATAGCAGATATCTGAATATTATTGGTGTCGTTTCCAAGTACTTTCCATGTATCGTTTTGCCCATCGTCATTGGGTGTGAAAAATTTGGGAAATCCCAAAATTGCAATGTCCAATGCAGCGACGCCACAACTGTTTTTGTCGCTCACATACAAGGTGTAAGTCCCGGGAATTAAGTTTTCAAAATAGGTTTCGTTCTGAAATTGGCCAAATGGCGCATCCAATGAAAATGCATAATCGCCAGCGCCTAAATTGGTGTTGTTTATGGTAATGGAGTTGTTGTTTGAATCATCAACAACGGTGATATCTTTCAGTGTAATTGTTGCAATATCAGACGCGCTTACCATCACCGTTTTCGGAAAAGACTCGCAATTTAAATCTGAAGTGGCAATCACCGTGTAAATTCCTTCCGATGAAACCTTGGCAAAAGAATCATAGCTAATAGTTGTGCCATCGGCATCTGTCCATTGATAGTCATAATTTCCTTGCGGATTAAAAGTTTGAAGCGTTATGGGCGGCAAATTTAAACAAACAGTGGCGGTCGGATTTACCTCAAATTGCGGAATTTGCTGAACGGTTAGCGTCAAAAATGGTCCAATCCCAAAACAATTTCCATCATTTTCATTTTCAATCCGCACAAACAAAATTTGTGAATCTTTGGTTTCATTGATGTAATTTGTTGCAGGAATTTCATTTTGCTCCAGTTGTGCGTCATTCAAATTTCTATAATAATGAACGCTTAAGGGCTGACCTGCAGGAAGCTTGTTTATAAATACCGTTGATGCCTGAGTCAGGTTAAAGGCAAAAAAACCATCGGCACTTGCATCCCTGTCGCAAGCTGTAAGTTCATAGTTAAAGCCGGCAGGCAATAAGGTTGATGAAACGCTTAATTTCACCGTTGAAACGCTAAAACAGCCAAAAGTATTTTGCACTCTTGCATAAACAGTACTTGCTGTGGCGTTATTAAACGGAACCGGATTTATTGGATTTACACTTGAACTTGTATTGGCATCCGAAGCAGTAAAATGATAGGTAACCGTTAAACTTGCATCGTTATTTATTAATTCTGAAGTCACTTCATTTAAATTAAAATCGGTAAAACCATCGGCAATCCCATCTTCATGACAGTTTTTAAATTCAATGGCAGATTGGATCATTGGCAGCGGATTTACCATTGCGGTTACGGCAGTTCTTTGTCCGGTTACACAGCCGTTTGCCGATGCCAAAACATAGTAAGTTGTGGTTTCCGAAAGCAATGGTGTCGCATAATTTGGGCCCGAATATATTGGTGTTGTGCTGGTTGAGGAATCAAACCACAAAACGGTTGCGCTAGTAGTTGCCGTTGCCGATAAGTTAAGGATTCCTGCACCGCATCGCGTTGCCGGTATTGCTGCAGTTATTGCAGCCATATAAATTTCTGCTTTGGCTGAAATATCCAAAGGAAGATCATCTGGCCAGCCATATTCTACAATATATCCTTTAGGATAATAGTCAATATTACTTATTGGATCACCAGTAATTTTTAAATCATTCCAGGATCCAAGAGGTTTTGCAGTGTTTTTATCAGCAATATGTGCATAATCTTCATTTCCAGAATTATTAGGTTCACCCTCACTCCAAAAAGCAAAAGGAATGTCCGTGCCGTTTGTTGTCCCACCTGAAGTAGCTGAAGTACCAATCCAAAATGTTTTGCCGGCTTCTGGTCCGGTTACCCATTTCCAAATCCCTTCAGTTTCTGCATCGCTGCCGCCTATCCATCCAGCGCCAGCTGCCTGTTTTCCGGAAAGCTGAGCTTCTTCCGTAGAGGTAATGGTTGCCAAATAACCCTTTAATCCATAATAAGTTCTTGCCTCAGCATCTGTTTTTGCATTTTGCCAGGTAATTCCTGGAGCGGGAACATATTCATAGTAATGGCCTGTTGAGGGTAAATAATTTGCTTCGCCAATGGTTATTGAAAAGGTTCTGCTGCCAGATGGTGTGTTTGAAGTGCTTTTAAATTTAACATTTTTAACGGCAGCAATCAATTCAGAAACTACAGCATTTCCCGTGCCAGTCCATCTTAATTCAAGTTTTCCTTCTAAAGTAATAAACGGTTGCGCTGTAATATTTGTGTACGTTCCTGAAAGATTTAATAGGTCGTCGCCCCTAACATAGCCTGTAGAAATTTGAATATAAACTGCTTTTATTTCTTCATCCCCAGGTATAATACTAAAATCAGTAACAATAGGCAATTCGCTTAGGGGACAATATATTTGCGCTCCTACGGCCGTAAGTTTTGGTGGTATTTGCGCCCAGCCATGATTTGCTGTTAACAATGCCAACAAGAAAAAAAATAAGATGCTATTTTTTTTGAAATACATGAAAAATGGGTAAATTTTATTAAAATGCAAAAATAAGCAATTGTTTAGTTGAGAGTGCTTTTTTGAACAGAATTTAGTGTTAAGATGTTAATATTGACTATTGGTTTTAACTGCCAAAAATTTAGAATCCTAATTGATATTATTTTTTTGACTTCTATATTCCGACTTCGGTCTTCGGTCTTCCGACTTTTCAACTTTATCCGGTTCAATATGAATCAACACATCATTTATTTCTGGCAATTGCTGAAGTAATTCATCTTTTAATCTGTGCGCTATTTCGTGCCCTTCCAAAACGCTGATGGCACCGTTTACAACTAAATGAAGATCCACATGAAATGAAATTCCAGCCTTTCTCACAAGGCATTTTTCCGTATCAACAACACCATCAACACCCATGGAAATTGTTCTTATTTCTGACACCAAATCATCGTACAAATGTTCGTCCATAATTTCGCCAAGCGCCGGTCTAAAAATTAAATACGCATTGTAAATAATAAATCCGGAAGCAAGTAATGCGGCCCAATCATCGGCTTTTTCATAACCTTCACCCATATAAACGGCAATAGATATTCCAATAAACGCCATTAGCGAAGTAATTGCGTCGCTTCTATGGTGCCAGGCATCGGCTTTTAAGGAAGAGCTTTTTGTCTCATTGCTTTTTTTGGAAACCACCCTGAAAAATAATTCTTTTATAATCACAATTACGGCCAAAACAATTAAGGTAAATTTTTCGGGTGCTTCTTGGGGCGTTTGCAGATTCTGGATACTTTCATACGCAATTATGGTGGCTGATAAAACCAGAAATCCAACCACGGCAAATGTAATTAAGGGCTCTGCCCTTCCGTGTCCATAGGGATGATTGCCATCGGCGGGTTTTGTGGCATATTTCAATCCGAACAAAACCAAAATAGAAGAAAAAACATCGGTGGTAGATTCAATAGCATCGGCAATCAATGCGTAAGAATTTCCAAAAATACCGGTAATTCCTTTGGCAATGGCCAACAACGCATTGCCTACAATGCTGAAATAGATGGTGTTGATTGCTTTTTGCTTGTTCGTTTTCATTTTGTTGAGGTATTCTTTTTTCAAGCTATGCGAGCGTTTTTTTAAGTTCGTAAAGGTACTCCATTTTATAAAGTATCATTTGAATTCTGAATTTTATTCATTTTTCTATATAAACCTGCCTGTTGTCCGGTAGTTTCAATTTGCGTAAAGGATTGCAGCGGAAATCTTTTTATTGCAAGGCTTTGCAATAAAAAATTGGAGCGAAAAGCCTGGCCGCTTTTTCAGCGGTACGCCCATCATATTTTTCCTTTTACCTTCCTCAGGCAAGCTTTTTTAATAATCAAACTTCCGTCTCCGGTCTTCGGACTTCCAACTATACTAAAACCACTTTTTCTTTTTGAAATAGAAAATCATAGAAACTGCCAAAATTAGCATAACGCCCAACATCATAAAGTAGCCATATTTAAAATGAAGCTCGGGCAGGTTGTCGAAATTGGTTCCGTAAACGCCGGCAATAAAGGTTAAGGGAATAAAAATTACGGAAAAAACGGTTAAAAATTTAATGATGTCATTTAGCTTACTGCTGATGGTGGTGTGATATACCTGAAGTTGGTCGGAGAGAATTTCACGATAACTTTCCAAGGATTCAATGGCTTGGTTGACATTGTTTTTTAGGTCTTCAAAATTCACATAAACTTTATCCTCGAACAGATCCGAATCTAGCTTTAACAATTCCACTACTATTTCGCGGCATGGTTTAATGGATTTGTTTAAATAGATAATTTCCTTCTTAAAATTGTTGATCTCTTTTAGGGTAGATTGCTTTGCGTTATTCAGCAAATAAATTTCCAGCGATTCAATTTTTTCGCCAATTTGACTTATGATATAATTATAATTGTCAAAAACAATGTCCATTAAAGCAAATGCCAAATAATCGGTTCGGGAGGTTCTAATTCTCCTTTTATTTTTTCGCATCCGATCTCTTATCGGATCAAAAACGTCGCCTGTTTTTTCCTGAAATAACAGTAAAATATGCTCTTTGATAATAATTACAATGTTTTCTGAAGAAATATAATTTCGTTTTTCGTCATACTGCAACATTTTAAAAGAAATATAGATGCAATTGTCGTATTCCTGAATTTTTGGACGTGCGTGGGTATTCATTACATCGGCAAGAATTAAGGGATCCAATTTAAATTTTGTTGCAATTTCATCCATCACTTTTAGGTCGTGCAATCCATAAATGTTAAGCCAGGTTGTTGTTGCAGACTCGTTAAATTTTGCAACCTCATTTATATCTTTCGCTATAAATTCATCAAGATTTTCGGAATCGTAGTCAATAACTTCCAAAATTACCTCCTCACTTTTTTTCTCTCCTCTAAAATGGATTTCGTAGGGCGACAATCCCAAATGTTCTTTTTTTGTTTTTAAATATCTGGCCATAGATAAAAAAGTTAAAAGTTAATAGCTCAAAGCTGAAAGTTCAATGATATATGTTAAACGTTAAACGTTAAATGTTAAAAGATCAAAGATCAAATCTGAAAGCTCAAAGTTAAATGTTAAATGTTCAAAGTCCAAAGCTGAAAGTTAAATGTTTATATGTTAAACGTTGTATGTTTAAAGTTAATATTTTTAAATAGGCACTTGTAATATCCAAAATCGAGCCCCCTTTCCTTAGGAAAGGGCTTAGGATAGGAGGCTGGGGCTAAGAAAAAAGTTATTCAAAATTTAGGTAATTATTTGGCTTGATAAAAGCATATTTTTGTTTAACTTTAAGTGTTACTGCTATTTCCTGTTTAATTGGTAAATATCCTTTCGCCTGTCCTTCAAATTTCTGACAGTTCCCAGCTGGTTTAATTCCCTCAAGGAATCAATATCCACATCGGCAATTAAAATCATTTCAGAATTTGCTGTCGCTTCGGCTTTAATTCCGTTGGTTGGAAAGGCAAAATCACAAGGCGTAAACACCATCGATTGCGCGTATTGTATGTCCATATTGTGAACATTCGGCAAATTCCCAACACTTCCGGCAATGGCCACATAGCATTCGTTTTCAATGGCTCGGGCCTGTGCGCAGTTTCTGACTCTGGAATAACCGTTTTGGGTATCGGTTAAAAATGGCACAAATAAAATATCCATACCGTCATCAGCCAACAATCGGCCAAGTTCCGGAAACTCAACATCGTAACAAATTAAAATACCAATTTTTCCGCAATCGGTATCAAAAGTTTGTATTTTGCTTCCTCCCTGCATTCCCCAAACTTTAGCTTCGTTTGGCGTGATATGCAATTTTTCATAACGCTCAACGGTGCCGTCTCTTTTGCACAAATAACCCACATTGTACAATTTGTTGCCAACCATTTCAGGCATACTTCCCGAGATGATGTTGATGTTGTAAGAAATGGCAAATTTCGCAAATTTATCAACAATGGCCGAAGTATGTTTGGCAAGTTCCCTTATGGCTTCCGCCTCCGATAAATGATTATTTTCAGCCATTAAAGGCGCGTTAAAAAATTCAGGGAAAAGCGCAAAATCAGACCGATATCCAGAAACCGAGTCCACAAAAAATTCAGCCTGATGCAACAATTCTTCCAAATTTTTGTAAGATCGCATTTGCCATTGTATCAATCCGAGACGCACAATTTTTTTTGTGGTGGTTGTTGTGCTTAAATCCTCTTTTTCATAGTAAATATTGTCCCATTCCAGCAGCACAGCATAATCATTGGATGCTTCATCCCCTTCCAGATAATTCTTTAGAATTTTTGTGGGATGAAAGTCGTTTGAAATCTGAAAATTAAACACAGGATCGTGAATTTCTTTTTTTCTTACCTTATCAATGTATTGTTTTGGCGTAAGTTTATCGGCATAAAGATGATAATTAGGAATTCGGCCGCCAAAAGCCATACCTCTTAAGTTTAGTCTTTCGCACAATTCTTTTCTGTAATCATACAACCGCCTTCCCAAACGAAGTCCGCGAAATTCAGGTTTTATAAAAACATCAATCCCGTACAGCATATCGCCTTCAGGTTTGTGGGTATTAAACGAATAATTGCCCGTAATTTCCCGATAGGTATGAATTTTTTCAATACTGCGGTAATCCACCATAATGGACAATGCGCAACCTGCAATCTCATTGTTGACTTTTATAACAACTTGGCCTTCAGGAAATCGGCTGATTAAAGATTCCATTTGGCGTTCGCTCCAATAAGCATCGGGTATGCCAATATATGATTCAATCATTGCTTTTTTAAGTTCCTGATAATCGTCGATGCTTAAAAACGACAACTCAATATTTTCTATTTTTTTCATATTTAAAGGGAGGTTTTTGCAGCTGTTTGCATTTAAGTAACTCATAAAACAGCCTATTTTGGCAAAAATACGACTTTTTGGGTGATTTTAAATTTTTTGGGCGTTCCCCTGCGGGTCGGACCATCACTACTCGCATTTTTTAGTTGCAAAAAGCAACTAAAAAAGTGCTCAAACATGCCGTTCTGTCCCTAACGCAAATTGAATTAAAAAAGAAAAAACCGTAACAGCTTATTTACAGCGTATTACGGTTTTTTAAAGTGGAGAAGATCGGGCTCCCCTCGACTGCTCTCGGGATAAACTTCTCGCCCAAAATGATTTGGTAAAAGAATTATGTGGAGAAGATCGGGCTCGAACCGACGACCTCTTGGCTGCCAGCCAAGCGCTCTAGCCAACTGAGCTACATCCCCAATTTTAGTAATTTTCAACCGTTGGCCAACGGGTTGAAATCCACACTCAAAATGAATGTGGCGCAAAAGTACATAATTTTTTTAAATGAGTTTTAAATTTTTTTAAGGTTCTTATGCGATAAATTTAAATTCCAAAAACATTACCGATAATGTTTTTGTCTTGGCCCATTTTGAAAATTTTGCAGCCATAAATTTAAAGTCACCTTTTTTGAATGCTAAAAAAACATTCTGAAGATTGTTACTTTTTAAGTCCTATTTTTCCTTTAAATTTGTACATAAATAATATAAAATTATGATCAATAAAATTGAAGTAAGCTGGAAAGGTGAAATGCTTTTTGAATCGCAGGCACCTGAAGGAAAAGTAATGATTGACGCTGCCGAAGATGTTGGCGGACAAGGAAAAGGACTGCGCCCAAAAGCGATGATGTTAACCTCTTTAGCAGGTTGTTCGGCAATGGATGTTATTTCTTTATTGAAAAAAATGCGTGCCGAAGTAGCCGATTTTAAAATTGAAGTGGAGGGAAATCTTACGGAGGAGCATCCCAAAATTTATGATAAAGTAAAAGTAATCTATCAGTTTTATGGCAAAGATTTTCAGAAAGATAAAATTGAAAAAGCAGTAAATCTTTCTGTCGACCGTTATTGTGGCGTGTTTGAAATGTTTCGTAAATTTTCAGATATTTCACATGAAATTAAATATTTTGAACAGTAAGCAATACAGTTGAAAGGTAAAAACAACAATATTCTAACAATCTAAAATACCAACATACCAATATTTGCTTACTTTTGAGAAAAAATATGCTATGCGATGGAAATTAAAACCTGAAACGAACCGGGAAATCACTTCCAAATTGGCCCAGGATTTAGGAATCGACTATACCTTGGCCAAATTGTTGGTGCAAAGGAATATTGAAACCTACGACCAGGCCAAATCCTTTTTTCGACCAAATTTAAAAGACCTCCACAATCCTTTTTTAATGAAGGATATGGACAAAGCCGTTGAACGCATAGAACGTGCAATCGCCGAAAACGAAAGTATCATGGTTTATGGCGATTATGATGTGGATGGCACCACGTCCGTTTCTATGCTTTCGTCCTATTTAAAAACTTTTTACCCAAATATCGCCACGTATATTCCCGACAGATATGCCGAAGGTTACGGCATTTCCTTTTTGGGAATCGATTTTGCGTACGACAATGATATTTCTTTAATTATTGCATTAGACTGCGGTATAAAAGCCATTGATAAAGTAAATTACGCCAAAGAAAAAGGCATCGATTTTATCATTTGCGACCACCACCGTCCGGGAAACGAAATTCCGAATGCCATTGCGGTTTTAGATCCAAAACGAGTTGATTGTTCTTATCCGTACGATGAATTGTGCGGTTGCGGTGTTGGTTTCAAATTGATTCAGGCGTTGGCAAGCCATAGAAATCAAACCATTAATGATTTGGTGCCTTATCTGGATTTGGTGGCGACCGCCATTGCGGCAGACATAGTTCCCATCACCGGAGAAAACAGGATTTTGGCTTATTTTGGGTTGCAGGTGATCAATTCCAATCCGAGAAACGGTATAAAAGCGATGATTCACCAAATAAAAAAGGTTGAATTAAACATTACCGATGTGGTTTTTATCATCGCGCCAAGAATCAATGCCGCCGGAAGGATCAAACACGGAAATTACGCTGTTGAATTGCTGACCGAACTGGATTTTGATTCCGCAGTTAAATTCGCTTTGGTAATAGAACAAAACAACAACGACCGAAAGGATTTGGATAAGTTAATCACCAGTGAAGCCTTGCTCCAAATTGAAGAAAATAATGAGCAGCATCATTATTCAACGGTTGTTTATGCCGAAAATTGGCACAAAGGCGTGATTGGTATTGTGGCTTCCCGATTGATTGAAACCCACTATAAACCAACCTTGGTTTTTACAAAAAGCGGTGACAAATTGGCAGCTTCGGCGCGTTCGGTAAAAGGATTTGACGTTTATGAAGCCTTGGAACAATGCTCAGAATTTATTGAGCAGTTTGGCGGACATAAATATGCCGCCGGATTGACCTTAAAAGAAGAAAATTACCAAAATTTTAAATTGAAGTTTGAAGAAGTTGTAAAAAACACCTTGCCCGAGGAATTGCGAACACCCGAAATAGCGATTGATGCAGAAATAAGCCTTTCGGAAATTACGCCGAAATTTTTCAGAATCATGAATCAACTGTCGCCTTTCGGACCGCAAAACATGAAACCTGTTTTTATGTGCGGCGGGTTGCGAGACAATGGTTATGGCAAGAAAGTGGGCTCAGACGAAACGCATTTAAAACTGAATATTTTTGAAGGCACCAACCAAACAACCTACAACGCTATCGGTTTTGGCATGGGCGACAAACACGAAATCACGCAAAATAAAAATGCGTTCAAGGCCGCTTTTTGTATCGATGAAAATGAATGGAATGGCTATAAAACATTGCAGCTTTTGCTGAAAGATATTGAAGTTGAGGCCCCCTAGCCCCCGAAGGGGGAATTGATGCTAAAAAAATTAAAAACCGATATTTAAACATAAGAAAAAGTTGACTCAGACAATCAAATCTAACTCCCTTTCCTTAGGAAAGGGCTGGGGATAGAAAACATTTCCACGATTAAACAAAAAAACAGACAGCGAAAAAAATTCGCTGCCTGTTTTTTTATGACTTGTTTTTTAAATTACAATGTTTCTTTCAGCCATTTGAAAAATTCCCTTTGCCAAACCAGGCTATTTTTATTGTCTAAAATCCAGTGATTTTCTTCAGGGAAATACAATAATTTACTTTTGATTCCTTGCAATTGCGCTGCCTGAAAAGCTTCCAATCCTTGTCCGATTGGCACCCTGAAATCTTTTCCGCCCTGGATAATCATAATTGGCGTATTCCAATTGCCAACTTTTTCCACAGGATTGAATTCATTATAGGCTTTTTGCGCATCAACATTGTTTTTATCCCAATAAGCACCGCCCAAATCCCAATTCACAAAGAACAATTCTTCAGTAGTTCCGTACATACTTCTCCAATTGAAAATACCATCATGAGAAATAAAACTTTTAAACCTTCCTTCATGAATTCCGGCCAAATAAAATACAGAATAACCGCCATAACTTGCTCCTATGGCACCCAAACGATTGGCATCCACATAAGGTTCTTTGGCTATTTCATCAATGGCAGATAAGTAATCCTGCATATTTTGTCCGCCGTAATCCTTGCTGACCTGCTCATTCCATTCCACCCCATAACCCGGCATTCCCCTTCTGTTTGGCGCAACAATAATATAACCATTTGCAGCCATCAGCTGAAAGTTCCATCTTAGTGAATAAAATTGGCTTAAAGCACCTTGGGGTCCGCCCTGACAATATAAAATCGTAGGATATTTTTTCGCAGGATCAAAGTCTGGCGGGTAAATAACCCAGGTCAGCATTTCTTTACCGTCTGTTGTTTTAATCATTCTTTTTTCAACCTTGCTCAATTTAATGCTATTGTAAAAAGCATTGTTTGAATGGGTCAATTGCGTCATTTTTCCGTCTTTTAAATTAACGGCGTACAACTCAGGTGCGTGATTCATATCTCTTCTGCTCACCACAATCGTTTGTTTAGATTGACCCACAATGCTGTGAACATCAAATTGTCCGTTGGTGATTTGTTTCAGCGAGCCGGTTTTCTTTCCTGAAACTGGAATTCCAATTTCAAATAACTGCACTGTTCCCAAAACCGGCGCCACAAAATAAATTTTTTCGCCCTTATCTCCCCAAATAAAGCTGCTAACGGTTCCGTCCCAGTTTGCGGTTACATTGACGGAAGTGCCATTTACACTGACAATTATATCATTTTTATCCGATTCATAACCGTCTCTTTTCATTTGCAGCCAGGCCAATTGACCTTTGGAAGAAAATGCCGGATTTGTGTCGTAACCCTTGTTTTCGGAAGTTAAATTTGTGGTGGTTTTTGTTTCCAGATTGTATTGGTAAATATCGGTATTGGTGCTTGTGGCATAAGCAGCGCCAGTTAATTTTTTGGCTACATACAAGATGTTTTTGCTGTCGGGACTCCATACATAGTCTTCAG
>JAVVEF010000026.1:0-28515 GCA_032251275.1 Lutibacter sp. | reverse complement strand
ACTTTCCTTAAAATTAATTTCGCTCTCTTTTTTTCGCGCCAAATATCTGGAAACATAAACCATCAACACCAAAACAGCTAAGGTTGATGTTTGAAAACCTACGCCAATAAACGGAATTTCGATCCACCTGCTGGCATTTGAGCCGCCAATGGTGGTTCCTTGCGAAAGGGTAAAAATTAACAATAAAATTACCAAGGGCAACATAATTACCGAGCCGCCGCTAAAATATCTAAACGGAATTTTATGAACGCCGTAAATAATTAAAAATCCGAGGAACAATAAAATCACATGCTTAAATAAATAATAGAAAGGCGTGCCTATATTGGTGCCATAAACCAAATTGGTGCTGGCACTATAAACGGGCAAAAAAGACAAAATTGCCATGATGGTAACAATCGCCCATATCGCTTTATCTCCTTCTATATTTTTTAAAATGTTTTTCATCTGTTTATTATATATTTTTTATTGGTACAGATGCAGTTCGCCATCAATCATTTCTGTGTGTATCAAAATTTATAATGCTCGTTTCATTTACAATTCGCGTACAGCTTCTTTAAATTTATTTCCTCTGTCTTCATAATTTTCAAATAAATCAAAACTGGCACAAGCCGGAGACAACAAAACGGTATCTCCTTTTTCGGCAATTTTGTAGGCTACTTTTACAGCTTCTTCCGCCCCTGCAGTTTCAACAATTAAGTCAACCACATTGCCAAAAGTTTGTATAATTTTTTGGTTGTCGAGTCCCAAACAAATAATGGCTTTCACTTTTTCTCTCACAAACGGCATTAAATCCAAGTAATCGTTCCCTTTATCTACGCCGCCCACAATCCATACTGTTGGGGTTTTTACGCTGTCCAAGGCATAGAATGTTGCGTTTACGTTTGTAGCTTTAGAATCGTTGATATATTGCACCCCGTTAATTTTTAGCACAAATTCCAATCGATGCTCTGCGCCTTCAAAATCTTCCAGACTTTCACGAATAGTATCTTTTCTAACTTTCAGCAATGAAGTTGCCATTGAAGCGCCCATTGCATTTTTTAAATTGTGTTTTCCTTTTAAAGCTAAAGTTGAAATGTTCATTAGTGTATCTTCTGTTTTATATTTAATTATTATGTTGTCGTTTTTCAAAAAAACGCCTTGTTCCAATTCTTTTTCTATTGAAAAAGGCAGCAAACAGGCTTTTGTTTTATTATTTTGTAACCATTTTGTAATCACTTCGTCATCGGCATCATAAATCAGAAAATCATTTTCTGTCTGATTTTCGGTAATTCTGAACTTTGAATGGATATAGTTTTCAAAATTGTAATCATATCTGTCCAAATGATCGGGCGTAATGTTGGTTATAATGGCAATGTGCGGCGCAAAATCCACAATGCCGTCCAACTGAAAACTGCTCAATTCCAGCACATGGATATCAAACTTGCTTTCGGCCACTTGTTGCGCAAAACTTTCACCGATATTTCCTCCCATTCCAACATTTAAGTTTGCCTTCTTCAAAATATGGTTCACCATCATCGTTGCGGTAGTTTTACCGTTTGATCCTGTGATCCCCACAATAAAGCCGTCGGTATATTTTGAAGCAAACTCAATTTCAGAAATTACAGGAATTCCTTGGCTTTTTAACTGTTTTACCAAGGCAGCTTTGTCTGGAATTCCAGGACTTTTCATCACCAAATCGGCATCCAATATTTTAGATTCGGTATGATTTCCCTCTTCAAATAAAATGTCATTTTCTAAAAGAACTTTTTTATATTTTTCAGCAATCATTCCTTTGTCAGAAACAAAAACCTCAAAGCCTTTTTGTTTCCCCAAAATTGCGGTTCCTACACCGCTTTCGCCACCGCCGAGAACGACCAACTTACGATTGACGATTGACGATTGACGATTTTTCTTGCCTTCCATTATCGCTTATCTTCTCTATTTCTTAATGTTTTTATTGATGCTACAACAATTGACAATAATTCGTTTGCTTCAGCATATAATATTTTTATTTCATCCTGATGCTTAATATCTATTTCATTCAAAATTTCCAAGAAATACATACTCTCATCAGTTTCTTCTTCAACTATTTTCAATTTATTTATAAAATCGGCGGTAGATTTTGCCCTACAAGCTGCTCTGTAATTGGCCCCAACAGAACTTGAACATCTTATCAATTGTCTACAGAACGCATCATATTCTCGTCCTTTATCGTATTTTGCACAAAGTCTCCAACATTTAATTGCAAACTTTTTTGTTCTTTCCTTTAAAATTTCTTTCATAGCATTTATTAATTCTAAAATCGTAAATCGTAAATCTAAAATCCAATTATCGAAGCTTTAGTGTTACAATAGCCAACACCGCCAGCATAATGCCCACAATCCAGAATCTTGTCACAATTTTGCTTTCGTGATAACCAGATTTCTGATAATGATGGTGCAATGGCGCCATTTTAAATATGCGTTTTCCTTCTCCAAATCTCTTTTTGGTATATTTAAAATAACTTACCTGCATCACTACCGATAAATTCTCCACCAAAAAGATGCCCGCTAAAATAGGAATGAGCAATTCTTTGCGCACGGCAATTGCCAAAACAGCAATTACGGCACCTATGGTTAAACTTCCCGTATCACCCATAAAAACTTGTGCCGGATAAGTATTGTACCATAAAAATCCGATTAAAGCACCCACAAAAGCGGCGATAAAAATGGTCATTTCACCCGAATCAGGAATGTACATCACGTCCAAATAATTCGCAAAAATGATGTTACCGGAAACCCATGCAAAAATCCCGAGCGTCAGCACAATAATGGCCGACGAACCCGCTGCCAATCCGTCAATTCCATCGGTTAGATTTGCTCCGTTTGATACTGCTGTGATGATAAATATGACAATCGGAATAAAAATCAACCAGGCATATTTTTTATAACCGGTTCCTAAAAAAGCGAATGCCGATGCATAGTCCAATTCGTTGTTCTTCACAAACGGAATGGTAGTTTTTGTCGATTTTTTGGCATCGGCAAACAATACCTGCGTTCCTGCTTCCGTAATATATTGAAACTTTGTCGGCAGTTTTTCTTTCATTGTAACGCTAGGATGAAAATAAAGCATCGCGCCCACAAAAATTCCCAATGTAATTTGTCCTAAAATTTTAAAACGACCTTTTAAACCCGCTTTATTTTGTTTGAATATTTTGATATAATCATCTAAAAAACCAATTATTCCCATCCACAAGGTGGTTACCACCAACAAAACGATATACACATTGTCTATTTGCGCAAACAACAAAACAGGAATAAGTGTTGCCAAAATAATGATAATCCCTCCCATTGTTGGCGTACCCGCTTTTTCAACTTGGCCTTCCAAACCCAAATCCCTAACCGATTCGCCCACTTGTTTTCGTTGAAGATAATTGATGATTTTTTTTCCATAAATCATAGAAAACAGCAAGGAAATGATGAACGATATCGCTGAACGAAACGAGATATACTTAAATAACCCAGCGCCGGTTAAATCGTAGTATTTATCTAGATATTCGAATAAATAATATAACATACTATTGGTTTTCTATGAGGTTTAACTGATTCGTGATTTGCTCATAATCATCAAAATGCGAACGCTTACCGTTTATTTCCTGATATGTTTCATGGCCTTTCCCGGCAATTAATATAATATCGCCTTTTTTAGCCAGTTTTGAAGCTGCTTTTATGGCTTGTGCCCTATCCAAAATGGACAGAGATTTTATCAAATTTTGAGGTTCAATACCTGCTTCAATCTCATTTATGATTGTTTGCGGATCCTCATTCCTTGGATTGTCGGATGTCACTACAACTTGCGTGCTTAATTGAGAGGCGATTCGCCCCATCACAGGGCGTTTCGCTTTGTCTCTATTGCCACCGCATCCCACAACGGTAATTACTTGTTCGTTTCCGGTTCTTATTTCATTGATGGTTTCCAACACATTTTTTAAAGCATCTGGCGTGTGCGCATAATCCACAATTGCCGTTACACCGCCTTTAGAAATAAAATATTGGAACCTGCCTGTTACGTTTTCCAATTCGCTTAAATGTTGCAAGGCTTCTGCTGAATCCAATCCCAAAAGGACTGCAGCACCATAAACGGCCAGCAAATTATAGGCGTTAAACCGTCCTATTAATTTGGTGTAAACTTCATTGTTGTTGATATTCAGCACCAAGGCAGAAAACTGATTTTCTATTATTTTAGCCTTAAAATCGGCCATTGTTTTTAATGCGTACGACTGTTTTTTTGCTTCGGTGTTTTGAAACATCACCGGTCCGTTTTTATCATCGATATTTACCAAGGCAAAAGCTGTTTTTGGCAATCGATCAAAAAATAATTTTTTTACGTCCCTGTATTCCGCAAATGTTTTATGATAATCTAAATGGTCGTGCGTTAAATTGGTAAATACCCCGCCGGCAAATTGCAATCCTTCAGTTCTTTTTTGATGAATTCCGTGCGAACTCACTTCCATAAAGCAGTAATCAACACCCAATTCAACCATTTCATTCAGATAATAATTTATGGCCACAGAATTTGGTGTGGTATGCGTGGCTTCATATTGTTTGGTATCAACCAAAATTTTTACGGTTGATAACAGTCCCGATTTGTAACCGGCATTCTGAAATAATTTATACAATAATGTGGCAACGGTTGTTTTGCCGTTTGTGCCGGTAATTCCAATCAATTTTAATTTTGAAGACGGATTGTCATAAAAATTTGAAGCAATCAACGCCAAAGCGCTGTTTGAATCTTTAACCTGAATATAGGTGATGTTTTCAACAAAATTTTCAGGCATATTTTCGCAAAGTATGGCAACAGCTCCCAATTCAATGGCTTTATCAATAAATTGATGGCCATCAAACAATAATCCTTTTTGCGCTGCGAACAGGCAATTTTTTTGCACATTTCTAGAATCAAATACAATGGCATTCACCTTAGTCTCGGTGCTGCCTTGTATTGTGTTAACCACAACCTTATTTAATATGTCTTTGACTGATTTCAACTAATTTAATTTAAAATGATGGTTGATCCTTTGATTATTTTTCCTCCGGCAAGCAATGATTGCTCAGCAACTTTTCCTTTTCCCAAATAGCTCACTTTTAGCCCTAAATTTTCAAGGATGGAAATCGCGTCCATGCCTGCCATCCCTGTAACATTCGGAATTGTGTCAATTTCCTTATTGGACATGGTAAAATAAGCGTTATAATCTTTATCGATGCTTTTGAAATTTGGCGTTTTATGCTCAATGTTATTGATGACCGATTTTGATAAATAAATTTTTTGGGCGATATCCTTAAAAACCGGTCCGGAAACATCGGCACCGTAATACCCTGTTTGCGCTTTTGGTTTATGGATCACCACGATGCAAGAATACTTCGGATTTTCGGCAGGAAAATATCCCGTAAAAGAGGAAATATAGCGTCTGTTCGTTTCCCAATCGGCTTCCCAATATTCGGTTCTGGCAGTTCCAGTTTTACCTGCCATAGAAAAATTTTCTGCATATAATTTTCTTCCTGTGCCGTGTTCCACCACATTTTTAAGCATTTCCTGCATTTTGTCTATGGTCTCCTTCGAACAAATTGCCGGATCAATAACTTCCTTATCAAAAGATTCCAAATGCTGTTTGTCCCACGAACGAATTTCTTTAACAAACCTTGGCTTCACCATTTCACCGTTATTTGCAATGGCATTGTAAAATGTTAAAATTTGCAAGGGTGTCAAGCTAATATTGTAACCATAAGCAATAGACGGAAGTGCATTTTTGCTCCATTTCTTATCGCCTGGTCCCGGAATCTCCGGAGTGCCTTCACCTTTTATAGGAAGTCCAATCTTGTTGTTTAAATGCATTTCTTTTAGAGAATTGATGAACTTATCGGGATTTTGACCGAAATTCTCTTCTATCAATCTTGCAAAAGCAATATTTGAAGAAACTTCAAGCGCACGAGCAGCAGATATTTTGCCATAACCTCCTCTTTTTGAGTCATTTATTGCTCTTCCATGAATGATGTATCTACCGCTGCCCGTATCAACCATGGTGCTTGTATCGATTACTTTCGACTCCAATGCAACAACCATCGACATTACTTTAAAAGCGGAACCCGGTTCATTAGATTCCCCAACGGCATAATTTAATCGCTCGTAATAATTACCTCTTGCATTTTTACCCAAATTGGAAATCGCTTTTATTTCGCCGGTTTTGGTTTCCATAACCACCACACTGCCATGGTCCGCTTCATAAAACTCTAACTGTCTTAATAAAGAATGATGCGCAATATCTTGTATGTTAACATCAATAGTGGTAACAATATCTTTTCCGTCAACCGGTTCTTTTTCATTGGCATCATTTATTGGCTTCCATTGACCTTGGGCTATTTTTTGCTTCAAACGCCATCCGAATTTTCCATTTAAATAATCGCGGTAAGCACCTTCTATACCTGGCGCGCCTCTGTAATCATCGTATCCAATGGTTCTCTCTGCAACTTTTCCAAGCGGATGCGCCCGAACCGTTGATTGCTCTGCGATAAAACCGCCTTTGTACATTCCCAATTTAAAAATTGGAAAACTTTTGATTTTCATATAATCAGTATACCCCAGTTTTCGCGTAATAAACAGGTACCTATTTTTGTTTGTCCGTGCTTTTCTTATTTTATTTTCCCATTCTGAAGCCGGTTTTCCCAGCATTTTTGAAAGTTCTTTGGAAAGACTTCTGATATTTGCTTCAAATTCCTCTGCATCAACAGTAAAGGCATCCATTCTAATTTCATACTGCGACATGGAAGTTGCCAACAAACTGCCATCAGCCGAAAAAACATTGCCTCGGTTTGCGAAAATAGTGTCGTTTTTCAGCGTAAGATGTTCCGACAAATCACGGTACTTTTCACCATCGGCAAATTGAATATCAGTTAACCTCACAATAATAGCCGCCAAAAAAAGTGTGATAAACACAAACATAAAATACAGTTTATTTAATATGCCTTTTTTTGTTGCAGCCAATGTTAATTTGCTTTTTTTGAGGTTACTTTAATTACTTGTGGCGGATTTTCACTTGGGATTAATCCGTAATTCACCACCTTATTTCTTATGGTTGATTCTAATTTCATTTTCATTGAAATGGAACGTGTATCAACAAATTCGGCCCTTAATTCTTTAATTTCTTTATTGAGCTGTGCAATTTCCATGACTTTTTTATCGGAGCTGTGTCCGCTTGCAATCATCAACAGCACCAAACCGACTATAAAAAAAATGAATCGCCAATTTTTAAAGGAATCCTCTTGTATTAAAAATTTCCCTTTTAATAAATCGTAAATGCTATTTGAAATTTTTGCCATTTATGCTAAAGTTGCGATTCTTAATTTTGCGCTTCTGGCCCTGCTGTTCTTTTTAATTTCCTGAAATGACGGAACTACCATTTGTCCGACTTTTTTTAGAGGAACCGTTACGTTTCCATAATAATCTTTCACGGGTTCGCCTTCAAAAAGTCCGCTTCTGATAAACCTTTTAACCAACCTGTCTTCCAAAGAATGATACGATAATACGCTCAATCTTCCACCTTCATTCAGCAATTCAGGCACTTGCAATAAAAATTCTTTTAGCGCTTCTATTTCCTGATTTACCTCGATTCTGATTCCCTGAAAAATTTGGGCCAGCACTTTATGCTCCTGAGATTTTGGCACAAATGCGGCCAGCACTTCTTTTAACTGAAAACTTGTTTTTATTTTTTCTTCTGAACGCTTTTCAACAATTCTTCTGGCGATATCCTTTGCGTTGCGCAATTCGCTATAACTAAAAAGCACATTGGCCAATTTTTCCTCCTCATATTTATTGATCACTTCAAAAGCCGATAATGCACCGGATTGGTTCATTCTCATGTCCAAATCAGCATCAAATCTTGTGGAAAATCCGCGACCCGCTTCATCAAACTGATGAGAAGACACACCTAAATCAGCCAAAATTCCATCCACTTTTTTGATGCCGTAAAAACGCAGATACCTTTTTATAAACCTGAAATTTTGTGGTATCAATGTAAATCTAGGATCGTCAATCACATTGCGTTGCGCATCTTCATCCTGATCAAACGCAAAAAGTTTTCCGTGCTCATTCAAGCTACTCAATATTTCCCTTGAATGGCCGCCACCACCAAACGTCACATCAACATAAACGCCATCAGGCTTAATATTTAAACCATCGACACTTTCTTTTAACAATACGGGATTATGATATTCCATCTTCATTTTCATTTACGTTACCCATTACATTTTCCGCCAACTCCGCAAAATCAACCGTTGCGTCGTCAATCGCTTTTTCATACTTGTCTTTGTCCCAAATTTCAATAATGTTTACTGCGGATGAAAGCACAACATTTTTGTTGATTTCTGCAAATACCTGCAAATCTTTTGGAATCAATAATCTTCCCAAACTGTCTAATTCCACAATTTTTACCCCTGCGGTAAACCGTCTGATGAAATCATTGTTCTTTTTCACAAACCGGTTCAACGTATTCACTTTTGCCATCATCGCATTCCACTCCGACATCGGATACAGCTCCAAACATGGCTGAAAAACGGATCGTTTTATCACAAAACCATCCTGCAACATCGGCATAAGCTGTTTCTTTAATGCGTTGGAAAGCAGCAACCTTCCTTTCGCATCAGCCTTAGCTTCGTATGTTCCAATTAAATTTATCATCATGAATTTGAGTGTATTCAAAAATATAAATTTTTTCCCACAATTTACCACAATTATCCACTTTGTTGATAACTTTTACCACTTCAACCCATTTATAGGTTACATTTTTAAATTTCAGACACTTACTATTTTAATTGCAGGTATTGAAAAAATCCTGTATTTTCGAAAAAAAAGTTACCTTTGCAATAAGGTATAAAAACGAATATTTAAATGAGCAGTAAACTTATCGAAGATGGCAAGTATAGCTATGTTGAAGCCGGCGAAGGACAACCAATAATTGTACTTCATGGACTTATGGGAGCGCTAAGTAATTTTGACGGTGTTTTGAATTATTTTTCTGAAAATGGCTATCGCGTAATTATACCTGAATTACCCATTTATAAATTACCACTTTTAAAAACGAATGTTAAAAACTTATCCAAGTTTTTAAAAGATTTTATGGCTTACAAAAAGATTGACAAAGCCATATTGCTTGGGAACTCTTTGGGCGGCCATATCGGATTGTATTTCACAAAGTTAAACCCAAATAACGTAACCGGACTTGTGTTGGCAGGAAGTTCTGGTTTGTACGAAAAATCTATGGGTGATACGTTTCCAAAAAGAGGTAATTATGAGTATATAAAAGCCAAAACGGAAGAAGTTTTTTACGACCCCGCAATTGCAACAAAAGAGGTTGTTGATGAAATTTTTGCTTCAGTAAATGATCGCGTCAGGGTGATAAAAACTTTGGCCATTGCCAAAAGTGCCATTCGCCATAATATGGCAAAAGACTTGCCGACAATGAATATTCCTGCCTGCATTATCTGGGGAAAAAACGATTTGGTGACTCCGCCTGAAGTTGCCATAGATTTTCAGAAATTACTGCCTGATGCCAACTTGTATTGGATAGATAAATGTGGCCACGCGCCCATGATGGAACACCCAGACGAATTTAATAAAATTCTTGAAAGCTGGCTTAAAGAAAGGAAACTATAACACATGAAAATTAAATCTGCTGAATTTGTAACCAGCAATACCGACGTTTCAAAATGCCCAAAAGAGCAAATCCCGGAGTATGCTTTTATCGGGCGCTCAAACGTAGGGAAATCCTCGTTGATCAATATGATTACGGGCAGAACCAAATTGGCAAAAACATCCGGAAAACCGGGTAAAACGCAACTTATCAACCATTTTAAAATTAACGAGGATTGGTTTTTGGTCGATTTACCGGGTTATGGTTATGCACAGGTTTCTAAATCGAAACGACAAACATTTCAGGAGTTCATCAAAGATTATTTGTTGCTTCGCCAACAATTGATCTGCACTTTTGTATTGATTGACTCGAGGTTAGAACCCCAAAAAATAGATTTGGAATTTATGGAGTTCTTGGGCGAAAACAGCGTTCCTTTTTATATTGTCTTTACCAAAGCCGACAAGTTAAAACTTTCCGAATTAAACAGAAATATTCAGATTTACAATAAAACGATGACCAAATCCAATTGGGAAAGCATGCCGCCACATTTTGTGACTTCGGCAGTAGACACCACCGGAAAAGATGAATTGCTTAATTTTATTGATGAACTAAATCAGCAAGTAGCCACACAATCCTAAAAATGGCTTCAACCAAAAACAACCTGCAAATTTTATTTGAAGACAACCACTTTATCATTGTCAACAAACGATCGGGTGATATTGTTCAGGGCGATAAAACAGGAGATGAGCCATTAAGCGACGTTGTTAAATCATATATCAAGGAAAAATACAACAAACCGGGCGCTGTTTTTTTAGGCACCGTTCATCGCCTCGACAGGCCAACCACAGGCATCGTTGTTTTTGCAAAAACTTCAAAAGCGCTGGAACGATTTAATAAAATGCTCCGCGATAAAAAAGTGAACAAAACCTATTGGGCAGTGGTTAAAAACAAACCTGCAAAAGATGCCGATACAATTTCAAGTTACTTAATCAAGAATCCGAAAAATAACAAATCCACTTCTTACAATACCGAAATTGAAGGCAGCAAAAAAGCCGTTCTTCATTATAAAATATTGAAATCGCTAGACAATTACCACTTGTTGGAAGTCGATCTGGAAACCGGCCGTCACCACCAAATCAGATGCCAGCTTTCGGCCATTGGCTCGCCCATTAAAGGCGATTTAAAATATGGTTTTGACCGAAGCAATAAAGATGCAAGCATCCATTTGCACGCACATAAAATTGAGTTTACGCACCCAGTTAGCAATGAAATGATTTCAATTGTTGCCCCAACCCCAAAAGATCCGATTTGGGATGCTTGCACAATGTACGATTAACGATGTTCGATTGACGATTTTGAATTATTGATTAAATTTAAGCTTTGTTTTTCTTGTTTACAATTTCATCCAAACATAAATTTCCCAGACTTCCTTTGTGGGTGTGCACCACTTTTTTATCCGGATTAAAAGTTCCGTCGTCAATACTTTTTCCAACAATTTTATAGGCATCCCTAAAAGGCACGCCGCTTTGAACCAGTTTATTGACTTCCTCAACACTAAATAAATATCGGTATTTTTCGTCTTCGATAATATTCGGTTTTACCTGAATGTTTTTTAAGGAATATGTAAGCATTTCCAAACACGATTTTAAGGTTGAAAATGAAGGAATCAAGCCTTCTTTCAACAATTGCAAATCGCGGTGATAACCGCTTGGCAAGTTGTTGGTAATGAGCGTAAACTCATAAGGCAAGGCCTGCAGTTTGTTGCATTTACCTCGAATCAATTCAAAAACATCCGGATTTTTTTTGTGTGGCATTATGCTTGAACCTGTGGTTAATTCATCGGGAAAAGAGATAAAGTTGAAATTCTGGTTCATATACAAACATATATCCATGCTCATTTTCGACAAGGTTCCAGCCACCGAACTCAATGCAAAAGCTGTCGATTTCTCCAGTTTTCCCCTGCCCATTTGTGCGGCCACAGAATTAAATTTCAAAGTCTCAAAATTTAGCAATTTTGTGGTATAATCCCGGTCTATCGGATACGAACTTCCGTAACCGGCTGCAGAACCCAGCGGATTTTGGTCGGCCACTTTGTAAGCTGCTTTTAAAAAATAAATATCATCAATCAAAGTTTCGGCATAGGCTGAAAACCACAATCCGAAGGACGATGGCATCGCGATTTGTAAATGCGTATAACCGGGCAACAACTCATTTTTGTGCTGTTCCGCCAAAGCAATTAACAAGTCGAAAAGTTCGTCGACACCTTCGTTGATTTCCTGTAAAGCATCTTTCACGTATAAATGCACATCCACCAAAACCTGGTCGTTTCTTGATCTTGCCGTATGAATTTTTTTACCGGTATCACCCAATTTTTCCGTCAGTAAAAACTCTATTTTAGAATGCACATCTTCAAAAGAATCCTCAATGGTAAATTTCCCTTCTTCAATAGTATGTAGAATATTTTTCAGTTCTTGCTCCAAATCAGCAATTTCCGCATCAGTTAACAATCCGATTTTACGCAACATTTTTGCGTGGGCAATATTCCCGATCACATCGTATTTTGCCAAAATTAAATCGAGTTCCCTGTCGTTTCCAACAGTGAACAAATCTATTTTTTTATCGGTTGAAAATCCTTTATCCCAAAGTTTATTACTATTTTTCATTATAAAATCTCATTTAATATTTTGATATACAAGTCTATCCCTTCTTCAATTTCATTCACATAAATAAATTCGTCGGCGGTATGCGATCGAAAACTGTCGCCCGGACCTAATTTCAGGGATGGGCAACTTAATACCGCTTGGTCTGATAGCGTTGGCGAACCATAGGTTTTTCTGCCCAATTTAATTCCTGCCTTCACAATGGGATGGTCTTGCGGAATTGAAGATGAGTTCAGCCTTAACGACCTTGCTTTTACCTCACATTTCACCTTCGATTGCACAATATCCAGCACTTCCTGGTTGTTGTAAGCATCGGTAACGCGGACATCAACCACAAAATTGCAGGTCGCCGGAATAACGTTGTGCTGATTTCCGGCATTAATTTGTGTCACGGTCATTTTTACTTTCCCCAGCATTTCCGATTCTTTCGGAAAATCAAAATTTTGAAACCAGTGAATGTCCTCAATCGCCTTATAAATGGCGTTATCACCAATGCCGTGCGCCGCGTGGCTTGAAGTCCCTTTCGCTTCACAATCCAGCACCAACAAACCTTTTTCGGCAATGGCCAGTTGCATCAATGTCGGCTCACCAATAATGGCAAAATCGATGGGCGGAATAATTTGCAGCATACTGTTCAATCCGTTTAGCCCAGAGCTTTCCTCTTCGGCCGAAGCCACCAAAACCATATTGTAATTTAAATCGTTTCTATCATAAAAATAGGTAAATGTTGCCAACAAGGAAACCAGACTTCCTCCGGCATCGTTGCTTCCCAAACCATACAATTTTCCGTCGGAAAATTCCGGATTGTAAGGGTTTTTTGTATAACCCTTGTTCGGTTTTACGGTGTCGTGGTGCGAGTTTAACAAAATCGTTTTTTTGGCAGCGTCGAAATACTTGCTTTTTGCCCAAACATTGTGCTTGTCACTTTCAAATCTGATGTCGTGATTAGAAAACCATTGCATAATCAACAGCGCCGTTTCGTTTTCTTCTCCTGAAAAAGACTGCGTTGCAATTAAATTTTTAAGCAATTCTAAAGCTTCTTTTTTTAGTTGGTTAATCATATATTTTTTATCATATCCTTAAATAATCATATTCTTATTTGGTCATTTTCCTTTTAAAAAATTAACTAATTTTCTGTTACACAAAGGTTCACAAAGAATCACAGAGAGACACAAAGAAAAACATTGTTTATTGGTCAATTGTTAATGTTGTGTACAAATTATTAGAATTTTTCACCAAAGATGCATCACCTATGTTCACTTTTTGAACGCCTTTTTTAAGGGCATTAAAACAATTATGAAGCTTGGGAATCATTCCTTCTGAAATAATACCGTCATCAATTAATTGTTTATATTTTATTAAATTAATATGTGGTATTACGGAGTTTTTATCGGCAATGTTTTCCAATACGCCTTTCAATTCAAAAACATAATTCAGCGCCACGGCATAAAAATCACTCATGGCAATCGCAATTTCTGAAGCAATCGTATCGGCGTTTGTGTTTAATAATTGTCCGTTCCCGTCATGAGTAATCGCGCAAAAAACAGGCGTTATATTGTTTTGCAGCAACACAGTTATAAATTCAGCATTGACCGCATCCACATCGCCCGCAAATCCGTAATCAACCTCCGCAACGATTCTTTTGTGCGCCAAAATGCAATTGGCATCGGCTCCCGATAATCCCAAGGCATTGCAGTTTAATTTTTGCAGTTGTGCGGTAATTTTTTTGTTCAGCAATCCGGCATACACCATCGTCACCACTTCCAAAGTCGCTTCATCGGTTACCCTTCTTCCTGCAATCATTTTAGGTTGCAAACCCATGGCTTCAGAAATTTCATTGGCTCTTTTGCCGCCGCCGTGAACCAGTATTTTCGGAGCATCCAATTCGGCAAAATCTTTTAAAAAAGATTCTAAAGCCAGTTCATCATTAATGATGTTTCCGCCGATTTTAACGATATGTAATTGTAGTTTAGCCATTGTTTTCCAATATTCTCTTCAACACCAGTTGCGCGGAAAAGGTACGATTATTCGCCTGTTGAATCACTATGGAATTTTCTGAATCTATGACCTCACCTGTAACAATCACATTTCTTCTCACGGGTAAACAATGCATAAATTTCGCGTTATTCGTGAGCTTCATTTTTTCAGAAGTAACAGTCCACGCGCTGTCCGAATTCATCACGCGTCCGTAATCTTTGAACGAACTCCAGTTTTTTACATACACAAAATCGGCATTTTCAAACGCTTTTTCCTGATTGTGTTCTATGGTCGAATTTTTGGTGATTTCTGGGTCCAATTCATAACCTTCGGGATGCGTAATTACAAAATCAGCTTCCTGCAATTGCATCATTTCCACAAAAGAATTTGCCACGGCCTGCGGCAATGCTTTTGGATGCGGCGCCCAAGACAACACCACTTTTGGTTTGTGCGCGGTTTTAAATTCTTCCATCGTAATGGCATCTGCCAAAGCCTGTAAAGGATGTCCGGTCGCACTTTCCATATTCACCACCGGAATTCCGGCATGTTTTTTAAAACTGTTCATCACAATTTCAGCCTTGTCTTTTTCTTTATCCGTCAGCGAGGCAAAAGCCCTGATGGCCACAACATCGCAATATTGGGCAATCACTTTGGCCGCTTCTTTAACGTGCTCCGATTTTGAGCCATTCATCACGGCGCCCTCTTCATATTCCAATTCCCAGCCTTCACTGCCAAAATTCATCACAATCACATTCATCCCTAAATTTTGGGCGGCTTTTTGGGTACTTAATCGCGTGCGCAAACTATTGTTGAAAAACAGCATACATATTGTTTTTCCTTCGCCAAGGGCTTTGTGTTGCAACGGATTTTTCTTTATTTCAATTGCTTCCTTAACCGCATCTTGCAAGTTTCCAAGATCATTTATGTTGGTTAAATTTCTCATTTTCGAGTTATTTTTGTGAAAACCGATTTATTTTGAATGGCATCAAGCATAAAATTATCATTCAAGCCATTGACTATCCAAGTTTCAATATTTGCATTTTGGGCGATTTCCGCCGCTTCAATTTTGGAAATCATTCCGCCGGTTCCTCCCGATGAAATGGTTTTTTCAGCTTCGTTTTTCAGCGATTGAATGTCCGTTGTTTCCAAAATCGTTTTTTCTTGGTGGCTGTGCATTGATTCTTTCGTGTAAATCCCGTTGGTGTTGGTGGCAATTATCAATAAATCGGCATCCAACAATGCCGCCGTTAAAGCCGATAATTTATCGTTGTCGCCAAATTTAATTTCATCGGTGGCAACTGTGTCGTTTTCATTGATAATGGGAATGTAATTGTTTTCGACCAACACATTGATGGTGTTTACGATGTTTACGGTAGATTGCTCTTTTTCAAAATCGGAATACGACAATAGACATTGAGAAGTTAACAATCCCAATTCCCTGAAACATTCCTGATAAATTCGCATTAAATGCGGCTGACCGATGGATGCCAAGGCTTGTTTTACGTTTATTTTCTTTCCGTTGCTCTCCAATTTCACAAATTGTTTGGCAACGGCAATGGCGCCCGAACTCACAATCACAAACTCATAATCGTCTTTTAAACTGGCAATTTGTTTTGCAATGTCTTCAATTTTGCCCCTGGAGATGTTTTCGGTCTCTTTGGTCAGCACATTTGTGCCAATTTTTAACAATATTCTTTTTTTACCTGATTTGCCCATTTCCGTATATATACCACTTGTTAGTCACTAAATGTTGCAGTCCCATCGGACCTCTGTGATGCAGTTTATCGGTGCTTATTGCCAATTCCCCGCCCAAACCGAACTGTCCGCCGTCAGTAAATCGGGTTGAGGCATTTTGGTATACCGCCGCCGAATCGACCGACTCCATAAATATTTGGGCTGTTTCATTGTTTTTGGTAATGATTACCGCAGAATGTCCGCCACCATATTTATTAATTTTCTTGATGGCTTCTTCGGATGAATTTACGCTTCCCAAAACAATTTTATAGTCCAAAAATTCTTCAAACCAAACGGATTCAGATGAAAAAGCAGTAACATTTTCAAAAGTCGACAAGGCGACATCGGCGAAAATTTCAACGTTGAATTCTTTTAATTCGCCAATCAACTTTTTAATGAATGTTTCCCTGTTTGGCAAATTAGCATTAATCAACACTTTGTCGGCAGCATTGCACGCCGATATTTTTGTAGTTTTAGCATTGAGAATTACTTTGATCGCCATTTCTGCGTCGGCTTCCGCATCCACATAAATAAAATTATTGCCGCGACCACTCACGATGACCGGACAAGTGGCGTATTGCTTCACAAAAGCGATCAAATTTTCACCGCCCCGCGGTACAATCAAATCCAATTTTTGGGTAGGATGCTGCAAAAATTGCTGTGTTTCAGTTCTGTTATAATTCAGATATTCCACCCAATTTGTCGAAATATTGTTTTCGGTAAAAGCTTTGTGCCACAAATCCACTATTTTCAGATTTGAATTTACCGATTCCTTTCCGCCTTTCAACAATATTTTGTTTCCCGATTTAAAAGCGATTCCGGCTGCTTCAACCGTAACGTCAGGCCTTGATTCATAAATGATTAAAACCGTACCGAATGGCGCTGTTTTATTGGTGATTTTTAATCCGTTTTCTTGCGTAAAATGGTACAATTCCTTCCCAACAGGATCCACATCCTCAATTAATTGCTTCAAGGACAAAATCATTTCCTGAATTTTTTTATCATCCACTTTTAAACGCTCCTGCATCGCCAAATCGTCGCCTTGAAATTGCGCAACATCTGTTTTATTGGCTGCCAGCAATGCCGATTTTTCAGCTGCAATCAATTTTGACATAGAATGCAAAACCGCATTTTTTTGTTGTGAAGTCAGTACTGTGTTCATCAGGCTAAAATTTCTTTCAATGCGTTTATAAATATATCGACGTGCTCCTTTTTCGCGCTTAGAGGCGGCAAAATCCGCAACAAATTTTTGTTGTTTGAGCCGCCGGTAAAAATATGTTGGTCGAAAATGAGTTTTTTTCGCAAATCACCCACTTCAAAATCGAATTCCACGCCAAGCATCAATCCTTTTCCTTTCACTTTTTTAATTTTCGGTACCGTTTTTATCTGCTGAAGAAAATAGCCATAAACTTCCTTAACATTTTCCATCAAATTCTCATCCGCCATCACATCAAGCACTGCAATTCCAGCTGCGCAAGCCAAGTGATTTCCGCCAAACGTTGTTCCCAGTATGCCGAATTTCGCTTTTATTTTATCGGAAATCAATACGCCGCCAATAGGAAATCCGTTCCCCATTCCTTTTGCAGTCGTAATCATATCCGGCTGAATGTTATGGTGCTGAAAAGCGAAAAATTTTCCGCTTCTTCCGTAACCCGACTGTACTTCATCCAAAATCAACAAAACGTTATTTTCATTGCATTCTTTCTGGACTTCCTGAAAAAACTCACTAGTTCCTTCATCTAAACCGCCAACGCCCTGAATTCCTTCAATAATCACCGCCGCCACATCGCCTTTTCCAATTTCGTGAATCACCAACTCAATGTCATTCAACGACAAAAAAGTTACTTTTTGCTGCAGATTTAAAGGAGCGTTTATCGACGGATTGTCGGTAACCACCACAGCTGCCGATGTTCTTCCGTGAAATGCGTTTTTGAAGGAAATAATCCTGCTTTTACCGGTTTCAAATGAAGCCATTTTTAGCGCATTTTCATTTGCTTCTGCACCCGAATTGCACAAAAATAAGTTGTAATTTTTGCAACCGGATAATTTTCCCAGTTTATGGGCCAATTCAATTTGGAGCGGATTAACAATTGAGTTAGAATAATAGCCAATCTTGGTTAGTTGTTCGCTCAGGGATTTCACGTAATCGGGATGTGAATGGCCGATAGAAATTACCCCGTGCCCGCCGTAGAAATCCAGATATTTTATGTCGTTTTCATCCCAAACATAAACGCCTTCCGCCTTTACGGGCGTTACGTTGTAGAGCGGATACACATCAAATAATTCCATTTTTTATGTATTAAATCTGATTTATTTTTTCAAACGAAGTAATCAATCCTTTTATTAAAGACGAACTCAATCCCTGATGTTCCATTTCATTCAAACCCTCAATGGTACAGCCGCTTGGCGTGGTCACTTTGTCGATTTCCTGCTCGGGATGATTGCCCGATTGTATCAACAAACTCGCCGCTCCTAAACAGGTGTGCATCGCCAATTCCTGCGCTTCTTTGGCATCAAAACCCAATTGAATGGCGCCTTGCGAAGTCGCCCTGATCAACCGCATCCAAAATGCGATACCACTGGCACAAATCACCGTGGCAGACTGCATCAATTTTTCTTCAATACAAAGTGTTTTTCCCAATGAATTAAAAATGGTTTTGGCATAATCTATATTTTCAATACCTTTCTGGTTTGCGCTCAAACAAGTCATAGATTTCCCAACAGAAATTGCCGTATTTGGCATAGCCCTGATGATTGGGGTTTCTGAACCCAAAAAAATTTCCATTTCCTCAATTTTTCGGCCGGTTACCGTTGAAATAATGGTGTGTTTTTTCGAATTTACGACGTCTTTTATTTCTTCCAATACGGTTTGTAACTGTTTTGGCTGCACCGCAATGATGACAATATCTGAAGAACGAACAGCCTTTTTATTTTCAGTTGAAATTTTAACATTTGGAAGTTTTCCCCAGGAACTTAAAGAAGAAGTATCTCTTTTTGTTAAATATAAATTCTTCACTTTGAAATCTTTTTGGGTTAAAATCCCGATGGCTATTGAATAACCCAAATTTCCTGCGCCAATAATTGATATTTTCATAATAAATAATGTTTTTTAAAATGCGGTTGCTTTTAAATTCAACCCTTCCGATTCTTTCAATCCAAGCATTAAATTCATATTTTGAATAGCCTGTCCTGACGCTCCTTTTATTAAATTATCGATTACCGAAGTAATTAACAAAGTGTTATTGTGTTTTTCCAAATGAATAAAACAATTGTTGGTGTTCACCGCTTGTTTTAAATGAATGGGCACTTTTGAAATATGGGTAAAAGGAGCGTCTTTATAGAAATCTTCATACAATTCAAAGGCGTTTTCGATAGTCCCTTCAAACTTTAAATACAAAGAAGCAAAAATTCCCCTGCTGAAATTTCCCCTGTTCGGAATAAAAAATAATTCCTCCGAAAAATTGGACTGCAATTGCAGCAAGCTTTCTCCAATTTCGCCCAAATGTTGGTGCGTAAAGGCTTTGTAAACAGAAAAATTATTGTCCCGCCAGCTAAAATGCGTTGTATCACTTTGCGAAACTCCGGCCCCTGTAGATCCGGTGGTTGCGTTGATATGCACGGAATCGCTCAGCAAATTATGCTTGGCCAAAGGCAATAATGCCAATTGAATGGCGGTTGCAAAACAGCCCGGATTTGCAATATATTGTGCCGATTTAATCCTGTCTTTTTGAAGTTCGGGCAAACCGTAAACAAATTCATTTCCCTGAAAAACGGCATCGTTTTCCAACCTGAAATCGTTGCTTAAATCGATGATTTTGGTGTATTTGGAAAACTGATGCTGTTCCAAAAACTTTTTAGAATTTCCGTGGCCCAGACATAAAAACAAGATATCAACATTTTCATTGACCTTGTCCGTGAATTTCATGTCCAGCGAACCCAATAAATCCTGATGAACCGCATGTATATCATTGCCGGCATTTGAAGTGCTAAATACAAAATCCAGTGCCACTTCGGAATGGTTCACCAACAACCTGATCAATTCTCCTGCGGTATAACCCGCGCCACCAACAATACCTGCTTTAATCATAATTCTGAATTTACGCTGTGATAAATTTTAGTGGCATTGCCCACTATTTTAATAAAACCTTTTGCATCATCTGCTGTCCAGTCTTTATTGATTTCTCCATACACCCCAAATTTCGATTTCATTAAATCATGTTTGGACTCAATACCATTGATGCTGAAATGATAAGGTTTTAAAGTTACAAAAACTTCTCCCGAAACGGTTTTTTGCGAATCGGTTAAAAAAACTTCAATATTTCTCATAACCGGATCAAAATACTGGCCTTCATGCAGCAACATTCCGTACCAATTTCCCAATTGTTCCTTCCAATATTGCTGCCATTTGGACAACACGTGTTTCTCTAACGTGTGATGCGCTTTTATGATGATCAATGCGGCAGCGGCTTCAAAACCAACCCTTCCTTTAATGCCAATAATGGTGTCGCCCACGTGAATATCCCTGCCAATGGCGTATTTTGAAGCGATGGCTTCTAATTTTAATATATTATTTACAGGCGAATCAAATTCATTGTTAAATCCAACCAATTCCCCTTTTTCAAAATGAAGTGTCACATCAACCGGTTCCGTTTTTTCCAATGGGCTCGGATAAGCACTTTGAGGCAATGCATTGTTGGATGTTAGTGTTTCCACACCGCCAACGCTGGTACCCCAAATTCCTTTATTGATGGAATATTTTGCCTTTTCCCATGAATAGTCAACGCCTTGTTGTTTCAGGAATTCTATTTCTTCCTGTCGCGATAATTTTAAATCCCGTATGGGCGTGATAATTTCAATTTCCGGCGCCAAAATTTGAAAAATCATATCAAATCGCACCTGATCATTTCCTGCTCCCGTACTTCCGTGCGCCACATATTTTGCCCCAATCTGTTTGGCGTATTTCACCACCTCAATGGCCTGAAAAACCCTTTCGGCACTTACAGAAAGCGGATAAGTATTGTTTTTAAGCACATTTCCAAAAACCATATACTTGATGGCTTTTTCGTAAAAATCTTCCAGAATATTTTTGTTGGTATGCGAAAAAACGCCCAATTCATAAGCGCGTTTTGCTACAGTTGCTAACTCATTTTCTGAAAATCCGCCTGTATTTACCAACACGCTGTGCACTTCCAGATGCAATTCATTTTTTAAATATTTTACGCAAAACGAAGTGTCTAAACCTCCACTGTATGCCAATACTACTTTTTCCATGATTTTATATTTTTTTGTATTTGATATCTAAAACAAATAACTTTTAACTAATCTTTTTTTTTAAGCAACAATGCCTGTTTAATTTTTTTCAATCGTGATAACACTTTTGAATCATATTCATGCTGTTTGATGTTTTTCTCATGATTTGGATCATATAACATTCCGGTACATAAACACATTTTTCGTTCTGTTCTTGTTAAAATATCGAAATTTTTGCAGGTTCTGCAGCCATTCCAAAAATCTTCATCTGTTGTCAGTTCAGAAAAAGTAACCGGTTGGTAGCCCAATTCATAATTAATTTTCATCACTGCGAGTCCGGTGGTAATTCCAAAAATTTTCGCTTTCGGATACAGTTCTTTTGAATGTTCCAAAATCCGCTTTTTAATTTCCTTCGCCAAGCCCTGGTTTCTGAAATCGGGATGCACAATGAGTCCGGAATTCACCACAAATTCGCTGTCACTCCAAACTTCAATATAGCAAAAACCGGCAAATTGATCATTATGGACGGCAATTACGGCGTGGCCGGTACTTATTTTTTTGATGATATATTCAGGGGTTCTCTCCGCAATACCGGTACCTCGAACCTTGGCTGATTCTTTGATGGTTTCACAAATTAATTCAGCATATTTTATATGCGATTCATTAGCGATGACAACTTTCATTGGCTTAATTGTTAAATTTAGGATTGAAATTTTATGTTTTTCTAAAGGGGAAAACGAACGCATCATTTTCATAAAGTCTATGCCCTCAAGGGGCGACGACGGGAAATAACACGAACAGGCATTCCTTCTGAAATTGATAAAATCAGTTTAAAAAATGGTGTTATGTTAAAAAAGTTTTGCAAAATGAAAAAGAAAAAATGAAAATTAATAACTGCTTTTTATAAGATAGAATTAGCGCATACGGCGGCGTAAGCCGGAAAGGCGACTGGGAATTCTTGCAGTAATATTTGAATTGTATATTTTCATTGGTGCAATATTAACTAAAAAATGAACACAAACTAAGACTTGTTATATAATTAACACAACTTTAGAATAAATGGTTCAAATTTAACAAATTGGATTTATTATGAACTTTGTTTCATTCAGAAATATGTTATAAACACCAAAGGAAACGTCACTTAAATTCCTTTGGTGTTTATGATTATTACTCAATAATCTTGGTCATTGCGGTCATAGATTCACGTAAATCATAACCAACCAATTCAATGTCATGGAATCTGATGGCCTCGTTAATTTCTATCAGTTCTTTGTTGTCAACGCCATTGTCTTTTCCTTCTCCGTATTTTTTGCCAATCACGTCGGTATCAATTTTTTTCATAAAATCGGCCAATAAAGGTTTGCAGGCGTGGTCAAATAAATAGCAACCGTACTCGGCAGTATCTGAAATAATTCTGTTCATTTCAAACAATTTTTTACGCGCAATGGTATTGGCAATTAACGGTGTTTCGTGAAGCGATTCATAATAGGCCGATTCTTCTTTAATCCCGGATTCCGTCATCGTCTCAAAAGCCAGTTCCACGCCCGATTTCACAAATGCCACCATTAAAACGGCATTGTCAAAAAATTCCTGTTCGGTAATTTTCATCAATCCTGCATGCGTTTTTTCGAAAGCAGTTTCGCCCGTTGCGGCTCTCCAGGCCAATAAATTTTTATCGTCATTTGCCCAATCTTCCATCATTGTTTTAGAAAATTCGCCGCTCATAATGTCGTCCATATGTTTTTGGAACAGCGGACGCATAATTTCTTTCAATGCTGATGAAAGTTTAAACGCTTTCACTTTTGCCGGATTCGACAAACGATCCATCATATTGGTGATGCCGCCGTATTTCAAGGCTTCGGTAATCACTTCCCAGCCGTATTGTATCAGTTTTGACGCATAACCCGGATCAATTCCCTTTTCTGTCATTTTATTGAAGGACAAAATAGAACCTGTTTGCAGCAATCCGCATAAAATAGTTTGTTCTCCCATTAAATCCGATTTTACCTCAGCCACAAAAGAGGAATGCAACACCCCTGCTTTATGCCCGCCCGTAGCCGCGCAATACGCTTTTGCATACTCAAATCCGTCGCCGTTAGGGTCGTTTTCCGGATGCACCGCAATCAATGTCGGCACACCAAATCCGCGTTTGTATTCTTCTCGTACTTCAGAACCGGGCGATTTTGGCGCCACCATAATTACCGTAATGTCTTTGCGGATTTGCATGCCTTCTTCCACAATATTGAATCCGTGGGAATAAGAAAGGATCGCGCCTTTTTTCATCAAAGGCATAATGGCCGAAACCACACTTGTATGCTGTTTGTCGGGCGTTAAATTAATCACCAAATCGGCTGCAGGAATCATTTCTTCATAGGTTCCCACCTTAAATTTGTTATCCGCCGTATTTTTATAGGACTGACGTTGTTCTTTGATCGCTTCCGGGCGTAAGGTGTAAGAAACATCCAATCCGGAATCTCTCATATTTAATCCTTGGTTAAGCCCTTGCGCCCCGCAACCCACGATTACTATTTTCTTGCCTTCCAGTTTTTTTACGCCATCTTCAAATTCCGAGGAATCCATAAATTCACAAATTCCCAATTGTTGTAATTTTAAACGCAACGGAAGCGTGTTGAAATAATTTGCCATTTTAGTTTATTTAGTTGTATGTTATATGTTAATTGTTGCACTTTTTTCCTATCCCCAGCCCTTTCCTAAGGAAAGGGAGTTCGTTATGAATTTATAAAGAAAAATTAGCTTTTAATGCCAACGCACCGGCTGTCCCAATCGCTAAATATGTATCCCATCCATTTTCTTAACGCTTTGTCCCCCTTTGGGGGTTAGGGGGCAATTTCCTTCAATACATCTGATATTGCCATTCTTGGTCTTGAAATCGCGATACGCCCGGAACGGACAAATTGCATCAATCCATAAGGCTTCAATTTTTGGTACATATTGTCGATATCTTCTTTCAAACCTGAAGCTTCAATCACAAAATAACGTTCGGTAATTGCAATGATATGCGCTCTTCTGAATTTCAATTTATTCTGAATATTTTCATCATATAAATGATCCGACGAAATTTTAAACAAGGCCGTTTCGTGATAAATGATTTCCTCTTCGGTATGGAAAAAAGCGCCGATCACTTCTATTTGCTTTTCCAGTTGAAGGACCACTTTTCTGATGAGCGTTTCCGGCACAATCACCACAAACGTAAATCGGTGCACATGGTCAATTTCCGATTCGGAAACCGTCATACTTTCGATATTGATATGTCGTTTTAAAAATATGGCGGACAATCGGTTTAAGATTCCTATATTATTTTCGGTATAAACCGATACGGTATAATTCTTTTTTTCTTCCATAACTATTTCAATCTTATATCTGAAACACTTGCTCCTGTTGGTATCATCGGGAATACATTGCTTTCCGGTTCAATCACCACTTCCAAAAAATAAGCTTCCTTTGAATCTGTCATTTTTTTGATGGCAGCCGCCAAATCTTCACGTTTTGAAACCCTGTTGGCTTCAATGCTGTATCCTTCCGCAATTTTCACAAAATCGGGATTTGTCATCACCGTTGAAGCATAACGTCGGTCAAAAAATAATTCCTGCCACTGTCGCACCATCCCTAAAAAACTGTTATTCAATACCACAATTTTAACGGCAGCTTTGGTTTGAAGGATGGTTCCCAATTCCTGAATGGTCATTTGATAACCCCCATCGCCAATAATGGCAATCACTTCCCGTTCCGGCGCGCCCATTTTTGCGCCGATGGCTGCCGGCAAGGCAAATCCCATCGTTCCCAATCCGCCCGAAGTGACATTGCTTCTTGTTTTATTGAATTTCGCATAACGCCACGCAATCATCTGGTGCTGGCCCACATCGGAAACGATTACCGCCTCACCTTTGGTTTCTTTATTGATTCCCGCCAAAACCTCACTCATCGTTAGGCCTTCTTTGGTTGGATATAATTGGTCGTTAATCACGGTTTCCTTTTCAATTTCATACAATTTATGAAATTCTTGCATCCATTCCTGATGGTTACCTTTGTTAACAAATTGCATAATCTCCAACAAAGATTCCTTTACGGTTCCCAAAACTGCCACATCGGTTTTTACGTTTTTATCTACTTCTGCAGGGTCAATTTCAAAATGGATAATTTTTGCCTGCTTGGCGTACGTATTTAAATTTCCTGTTACGCGGTCATCAAATCGCATTCCGATGGCTATCAGCACATCGCATTGGTTTGTTAACACATTTGGCGCGTAATTTCCGTGCATCCCAACCATGCCCACATGCAATGGATGGTCAGTTTCCAGCGCCGACAAGCCCAAGCCTGTACATGCTGAAGGAATGCCGGTTTTTTCCATAAAGTTTTTGAATTCATTTTCAGCACTGCCAAGAATCACGCCTTGCCCAAAAACAATAAATGGTTTTTTTGCCTGATTAATTAAAACCGCGGCTTCTTTTACTTTATCGATGTTCAATGTTGGAATTGCCTTATAACTTCTTACTTTTTCGCATTTTTTATATAAAAAGTCGAGTTCCCCAAATTGGGCATCCTTTGTAATGTCAATCAGCACAGGACCCGGACGACCCGATTTTGCGATGTAAAATGCCTTCGCAAAAACCTCCGGAATTTCACTCGCTTTGGTGATTTGATAATTCCATTTTGTCACCGGCGTAGAAATACCGATAATGTCCGTTTCCTGAAATGCATCAGAACCCAATAAATGAGAACCAACCTGACCGGTAATGCAAATCAGAGGCGTTGAATCTATTTGCGCATCGGCAATTCCGGTCACCAAATTGGTGGCACCCGGACCCGAAGTTGCGAATACAACCCCAACATTTCCCGTTACGCGTGCAAAACCTTGCGCCGAATGAATGGCACCTTGTTCGTGGCGCGACAAAACGTGGTGAAATTGTGCTCTGTATTTGTACAATTCATCGTAAACAGGCATAATGGCGCCTCCGGGATAACCGTAAGCCAATGTGGAACCTTCTTCCAACAAACATCTGATAACCGCTTCGGCACCCGACATTTTCACCGATTTCACCGCTGTTTTTTCCTGAACTTCTTTCTTCAATGTTTCCATCCTTTAAAATTTATCCGTTACACAACCTTCAGAAGCTGTTGAAACGATTTTAGCATATTTATACAATATTCCTTTTTTATGTTTTGGCTCAGGCACTTTCCATTGTGCTTTTCTTAAAGCCAGCTCCTCCTGAGATAATTTGACATTGATGGTTTTATTTTTGGCATCAATTACAATCACATCGCCGTCTTTCACCAGCGCAATAACACCGCCAGATTGCGCTTCAGGGGTGATATGCCCCACCACAAATCCGTGTGTACCGCCCGAAAAACGTCCGTCCGTTACCAGCGCCACCGATTTTCCCAATCCGGCACCCATTATCATAGAAGTTGGCTTCAACATTTCCGGCATTCCCGGTCCGCCTCGGGGCCCAACATAACGAATCACCACCACATCGCCTTTGGTGACTTCTCCGGCACCAATACCGTCATTGGCTTCCTGTTCCCCATCAAAAACAACAGCTTTTCCTTCAAACAAATCCCCTTCATTACCGCTTATTTTAGCCACAGATCCTTCCGTGGCCAGGTTTCCGTATAAAATTTGAATGTTCCCCGATGATTTTAATGCTTTTTCTGTTGGATGAATGACGTGCTGGTCTTCTTCAAAACTTAATGGGGTCACATTTGCCAGGTTTTCCGCCATCGTTTTTCCGGTAACCGTCATACATTCCCCGTGCAACAAGCCTTTTTCAAGCAAATACTTCATCACAGCAGGCGTTCCGCCAATACCGTGAACATCTTCCATCAAATATTCGCCGCTGGGTTTTAGATCGGCAATCACCGGCGTTCTGTCGCTCACCCGCTGAAAATCTTCCAAGGTAAATTCTAAGTCTGCCGCATGAGCAATCGCCAGATAATGCAATACCGCATTGGTTGATCCGCCCAAGGCATTTACCACCGCCACCGCATTTTCCAACGATTTTTTGGTAATGATGTCCAAAGGTTTTAAATCGAGTTCCAATAAATTTTTAATGGCCGCAGCAATTCTTTCTGTTTCCGATTCTTTCTGCGGATTTTCCGCAGGAATGGAAGAATTGTATGGCAATGCAAAACCCAAGGCTTCTATGGAAGAAGACATGGTATTGGCCGTGTACATACCACCGCAGGCACCTGCACCCGGAATGGCATTTTTTATGATTTCCCTAAAATCTTCTTCAGAAATCACCCCGGCAATTTTTTGTCCGAGTGCTTCAAAAGCAGAAACAATGTTTAATTTTTTTCCCTTATATCTTCCCGAAGCAATGGTTCCGCCATACACCATTAACGACGGTCGGTTCAACCGCAGCATCGCCATAATGGCGCCGGGCATATTTTTATCGCAGCCAACAACAGTCACCAAAGCATCATAACTTTGGGCATTCATCACCACTTCAATTGAATCGGCAATAATATCGCGCGAAGGCAGGGAATAATTCATTCCCGATGTTCCCATAGAAATACCGTCGCTAACGCCAATGGTGTTAAATACGAGTCCAACCTGATTTTTTTTATTGACTTCCTCCTTAATTTTATAGGCCAGATTGTTCAAGTGCATATTGCAGGGATTTCCGTCGAAACCGGTGCTGGCAATGCCCACTTGTGGCTTTTTCATATCATCATCCGTCAAACCAACGCCGTATAACATAGCTTGGGCAGCAGGCTGCGTTTCATCTTGTGTGACTCTTTTGCTGTATTTATTTAGTTGCATTTATATTTGTAATTTTTTACTTCTGTTAAAATTTAATGATAAAATCCTAAGTTTTAATCATCGTTTTAAAATAAACGTCAAATTTAAACCTGTCATTTGTTATGCGCCGTTGGCATTTATTTGTTTTACAGTATCCACTTTCTGTTAATTATCGTTATACTTCTGTTTTTCATTTAGTTAACCCTATTTTTTTTACAATGATTATAGCATAAAAAAAACCTTCCCAATGTTGACTAGGAAGGTTTTTTATCATTTTTTATGAAACTAAAACATATCCCTAACCTCCCAGTGAAATAATCACAGAGACACGAATAGCGATGATATTTAGAGTTACTTGGTTCATTTATGGCAAATATGGGAATTAATTTTTTAAAATCTGGCATAAAATGTTCAATTTTTTTGGCTCAATTCTAATTACAACAGAGTTTATGTATGTTATGATAAAAACCAAGTAAAAAATTTATAAAAATACA
>JAVVEF010000025.1:0-28907 GCA_032251275.1 Lutibacter sp. | reverse complement strand
GACATAAAATATGCAGCTTAATCAATATTATAAATATAATGCCGTCGGGTTAATAGGTTCGCCATTAATCATTTCTTTGTGTTTCAAAATTTGAAATGCTCGTTTCATTATAAAATGTTACATTTGCCTTTTAACCTTTATCGACAAATGCAACAAAGAAAATTTACTGATTATTTCATCATTTTACTTAAAGGTGTTGCCATGGGTGCAGCCGACGTTGTTCCTGGTGTTTCCGGAGGAACTATCGCCTTTATTTCCGGTATTTACGAAGAATTACTGTCCTCAATAAGTGCCATAAATATGGCCAATTTAAAGTTATTGAAAAAGGAAGGATTTAAGTCTGCCTGGAAAGCCATTAACGGTAATTTTCTGCTGGCACTCTTGTCGGGAATTTTCATCAGCATTGTTTCATTGGCAAAACTTATTTCCTGGTTGCTCGAAAACAAACCAATCCTTGTCTGGTCTTTCTTTTTTGGACTGGTTTTGGCAAGTATTTTCTTTGTGGGCAAACAAATTGAAAAATGGAATGGTCCCACTATAATATTGTTTATCATCGGTGCTTTTACAGCCTATTTTATCACTACGTTACATCCGGCAATTTCAGAAAGTTCTTCGCTGTTATTTTACTTTTTAGCGGGTGCTTTAGCCATTTGTGCTATGATTTTACCAGGTATTTCAGGTTCATTTATTTTGGTGCTTTTGGGCGCTTACAAACCTGTTTTGGATGCCATTCATAATAGGGACATCAAATTAATTGGTGTTGTTGCTATTGGTGCCGTTGTTGGATTATTGTCGTTTTCAAAAGTATTACGCTGGCTGTTTGACCATCATAAAAATTATACATTAGCGGTATTAACGGGTTTTATTTTGGGCTCCTTAAACAAAATTTGGCCTTGGAAAGAAACGCTCACGTGGCGCGTAAATTCACACGGTGTGAAAAATCCGTTTAATGAACAAAGTGTTTCGCCTTATTCTTATCAGGGAGATCCACAATTAATAATGGCCATTGTTTTGGCAATCACAGGTTTTGCAGTGATTATTTTGTTGGAAAAACTGGCAAATATTTCAAATAAAGTATAATATATGGCACAAAACCGCAGCTTTTCCGACAAGTTTTTCCTTTTTATGAAAGGACTTTCCATGGGTGCGGCAAACAAAGTTCCCGGTGTGTCAGGTGGCATGGTTTCATTTGTGTTTGGCTTTTATGAAGAGTTGATTTATTCGTTTAGAAAAATAAATTACAAAGCGTTTTTGTTGCTTATCAACGGACGGTTTAAAAGTTTTTATTATTATGTAAATGGAACATTTTTATTGCTTGTTATGGGCGGAAGTGTTTTTAGCTATTTCAGCGTTTCATTGTTGCTTGATTATTTTTTAAGGCATTATGAATTGTACGTTTGGAGTTCCTTTTTCGGGATGATTATTGGCTCAATCTACTATATTTCAAAAGATTTTAATGACTGGAAAAGGAGCAATATAATTGCGATGATTTTCGGGATTTTAATAGGAATTGCCATTAGTTTTATGAATCCAGCCAAGGAAAACGACAATTTGTGGTTTGTTTTTTTCTGTGGAATAATTGGCGTTACCGGTATGACGCTGCCCGGACTTTCGGGATCGTTTATCCTTATTTTAATGGGAAATTATGTGCTGCTTTTGGTAGATTCCGTAACCATGCTGTATAAAACTTTTGTTGATGTTTTTACGGGCGATTTTAGCTTTATGGAAAGTGCCGAACGGATAAGATACCTTAAGATTATTGGTGTGTTTACGCTTGGCTCAGGTTTTGGTTTGGTGGTTACCTCCCATATTTTAGGTTATGTGTTAAAACGATGGCACCAAATAGTTACTGCGATAATTATTGGTTTTATTACTGGTTCTTTAGGCATTGTCTGGCCCTGGAAAAAGGTGGTATATAAAATTATTGACGGAAAAACATTGGTCGATATCAATGGTGATAAAGTGATTGAAAATTATAAAAGGTATTTTCCAGATTTTTCGCAGCATGAAACCTGGATTGCTATTTCCTTTATTTTTTTGGGCGCTTTACTGGTGTTGTTAATAGATAAATATGGATCTGAACAAAGAGAATACAACAATGAATAACAGAACAAAATTTGGCATTATAGGAAAAGATATTTCCTATTCTTTTTCCCGGAATTATTTTCAGGAAAAATTTAAAAAATTGGGATTGACTAATTATCAATATTATAATTTCGACATTCCTGAAATAGAAGAATTTCCTTTTTTATTATATCATCGGGAAGATGAATTCAGGGGATTGAATGTTACCATTCCCTATAAGGAAGCCATCATCAAATATTTGGATGAAGTTGAAGTTGAAGCCGAGAAAATTGGCGCGGTAAATACCATCAAAGTCACTGATGACAACAGGCTCGTTGGATACAATACCGATGCCTACGGTTTTCAAAAATCAATAGAACCTTTGCTGAAAAGCCATCACAAAAAAGCATTAATTCTTGGAACTGGAGGCGCATCAAAAGCTATTGCCTATGCGCTTAAAAAATTAAATATCGACTATAAATTTGTTTCAAGAAATGAAGCAGAAAACAAGGTTTCCTATGAAATGTTGGATGCGGAAATTATGAATGACTATGCAATTATAATCAATTGTACGCCAGTTGGAACACACCCAAATATTGAAAACGCGCCGCCAATTCCATACCAATTTATAACAGACAAACATTTGTTGTATGATTTGATTTACAATCCGGCCGAAACCAAATTTCTGCAAAATGGTAAAAAACAGGGAGCAAGTATTAAAAACGGATTGGAAATGCTTGAATTGCAAGCGGAAAAAGCTTGGGAAATATGGAATTCGTAAAAAGAATTCCCTAAATTTACGCAACTTTTCATTAAAATTTACATCTCTTAAAGAAGCGGTCTTTATGTAAAGTGCTGTTTTTAAAATTATTAATGAATATAATTAACGAACCTTAAACATTTTTATATGTTAGACGATGACAACAAATTGCCGGTTGACGAAATTACTTCAACACCACAAGTTTCTGAAATTCAGGAAGAAATCCAAAACAACATAAACGAAGATGAATTGCCTTCAGCCATTGAAGCTGTTGATGAAACGAAAAATGAAGTCGCTGAAAGTATTTTAACCACTCAAACTTCTGAAATTCAGGAAGAAATCCAAGTAGAGATCACTTCGGAAGAATTGGCAGCAACAACGAAAATTGTTGAGGAGACAGAAAATGAAATTGCTGATAGTGTTTCAACACCAAAAGTTTCAGATGCTCAAGATGATACCCAAATAAAATTAAAGCATAAAAAAATACCTTCAGCCAATAATGCCGTTGATGAAATGGACAGCAAAATTGCCGAAAGTTCAGAAAATATTGAGCATTCAGCTATTGAAATGATTGAGTATGCTGACTTAAGTTTAGAAGATTTGGTGGCTGAATTAAGCAAACTTGTAAAAGAAAATCCGGTTCAAAGCATTACAAATAACGTAAACGCCATTAAACAGGCTTTTCATATTAAATATGGAGAATTGTTAAAGGTTGAAAAAGATAAATTTTTGGAACTTGGCGGGAATTTGGTAGATTTTCAATTCAGCAGCCCTATAAAATCAACTTATAACAGTATACTTTACGATTTTAAAATCAAAAGAAATGAGTTTTATGCCAGCCAGGAAAAGCAATTAAACGATAATTTACAGGCCAAACTTGGTTTAATTGAAGAGCTTAAACATTTAATAGATAACGCCGAAGGCGCCACAATGTATAAAATGTTTAAGGATATTCAAAACAGGTGGATGAAAATTGGTCTTATTCCGCGAGTTAAATACAACGATACCTGGAGAACATACCAGCACCACGTGGAGCGTTTTTATGATTTATTGCATTTAAGCAATGATTTGCGCGACCTTGATTTTAAACACAATCTGGAAGAAAAACTAAAACTTGTTATCAGGGCAGAGGAGTTGGCAGAATCTGATGATGTAAATGCCGCTTTTAAAGAATTGCAGGTTTTGCATAAACTTTGGAAAGAAGATATCGGACCGATTGCCGCAGAGCAAAGAAATGAAGTTTGGGATCGATTTAGTGAAGCAACCAGAAAAGTGCACGACAAGCGCCATGATTTTTTCAAAGACATGAAATCAAAATATGAAGGCAACGTTGAGAAAAAATTGGCAGTAATTGCAGAGATAGAAGCTCTTGACACTTCGAAAAATTTGACACGCGCCGAATGGCAAAAATGCATTAAGGATTTGGAAATTTTGCGCAATAAGTTTGCGGAAATTAAACAGGTGCCAAGAGAAAAAAGCGATTTTATATGGGGAAAGTATAAAGAAGCCACTCGAAAATTTAATGTCGAAAAGAACAATTATTTTAAGCTTGTTAAACACGAACATTTAGACAATCTAAATAAAAAGAAATCGCTTATTGAGCAGGCTGAAGCCATTAAAGACAGTGAAGATTGGAATACCGCCACTGAAATTATGAAAAAAATTCAGTTGGACTGGAAAAAGATTGGTCACGTTCCCCAAAAATATTCTGACAAATTGTGGAAGGAATTTAAAGATGCCTGTAATCATTATTTTGACAGATTTCATCAGCAACAAGATGCAGGTTCAAAATTGGAAATGGATGTTTTCAGCAAAAAGAAAGAACTTTTGACAGAGATTAAAGAAGCTATCGAAAATAAAACTGAAATTACCATCAATACGCTTAAGGAATATGTCAAAAAATGGCGTGATTTGGGAAGAGTGCCCCAAGAAATGAAGCATATTGAAGTGAAGTTCAATAAATTATTGGATAAAATTGTTGAAGAAAATACAATTGATAAACAAGATGTTGAAATGATTAAGTTTGAAAACTTGGTGAATAGCTACATCGAACAAAAAAATTATCGAAAATTGGATTCCGAGCAACTTTTTGTCCGAAGAAAAATGGAGGAAACTTCTAAAGAAATACAGCAATTAGAAAACAATATCGGATTTATATCCAATGTTTCCGATGATAATCCTTTGGTTGTAAATGTTAGGAATCAAATCAATGTTTATAAGGAAAAACTGGATGTTTGGAAAGCCAAATTAGACTTTTTGCGACAATTGGATTATTAATAAGATGATAAAAAAAGCCTGCGATTGCAGGTTTTTTTATGGATATAGAATATAATATCTTACTTTTTGTTATTCATATTTTAACACGGCAATCACTTCAATTTTAACATCGCTCCACGTTTTTGAGATTCCGTCATCTCCAGTATGCAAATCTTTACAAACCACATTTAATGCTTCTAAAGCGGCCTTCGCTTGCCAATTGTCCAATTCCATATTGCTTATTATGCTAACCTTATTATCAGTTACAATATAAGCAATGGGCAATTTTCTACAAATGCCGTTCATTGTCAATTCAACCGTACTGGTATTTTCGTTATTCATATGTACAGTACCTTTAATCATTGAAGTGTTTTCCATCGAACCAAAAAAGAATTTCTTTAATTTTCCGTCTCTTAGGGTATCATTCGTAAACAAACTATTTACGGGTATTTTAAATTTTAAGCCGTTTAAGGCGCCTAAGACTGTAGAGTCTTTTTTTGAATTCTCAATAGTAACTTTTGAGAATTGTCCTTTAACCGGCACTTTGGCTGTGGTTTTATAGGCTGTCCAATTAATTTTTGTAGAATCGGCCATTACTGTATACATTTTTGCAGTCAGAGGATTTTCTTTTTTTACATTTTTTTTACAGGAAGAAATAAAAGACACCGTTATAATTAAGAGTGCCAATAAATATATTTTTTTCATAATCATATTAATTGGTTATAAGTTTTTACCTTTAAAGACATTTATTTTTGTTTGACTCATTTTAAAGTAGATGAGTGCCATTATTTAATTGTTAAAGGTGTTTTTTTATTGACTTTTTATAAATTTATTAACGAGATCAATATATGCTTTTTTTGCTTCATCCTCACTAATTTGGCTCAATTGAAACCAAGCGTTCAGTTTAAAAGCATTTCTTAATTCTACGTCGCCTGACGGCTGCTCATAATTGCTTCCTTTTGTTGCCTGTTTATAATAGGCATACAATTGCAACATCACATCGGGAGGGAGTTTCTTGGTTGTAGCAGATGAAATTTTATAAGCTTCTTCAAAAGCGATGTCTAATTTTTTTACCATAATAATACTTCTTAAAAAAAAACTTAGAGTGTCGCAATGATTTGTTCTCCGCCTTTAACGGTATCATTTAAATGTACTTTAACCAAAGCATTTAATGGTAAAAACACATCGACTCTGGAGCCAAATTTTATAAATCCGGAATCACTGCCTTGGATTACCTGCATTTGTGGTTTTGCATAGTTTACAATGCGTTTGGCCAAGGCACCGGCAACTTGGCGATACAATATTTCGCCTGCAAATTTATTGGAAATAACAACGGTTGTTCTTTCATTGTCTTCAGATGCTTTTGGATGCCAGGCCACCAAATATTTTCCCGGATGGTATTTGCTGTATGTAACTTCTCCGCTAATTGGATATCTTGTTACATGCACATTTATAGGCGACATAAATATGGATACCTGTATTCTTTTTTCATTGAAATATTCCTTTTCGAAAACCTCCTCAATAACAACAACTTTGCCGTCAACTGGTGCAATAATATAAGCATCACTTATCGTTGTTTGTCTTTTCGGATTTCTGAAGAATTGTAAGATCAACACATAAAATCCAAGTAGCAATAGCGACAATAATTTGTTTAGCCAATCTAATTCAACAAACTTATCAATAGTCAAAATGCCTAAACCTACAATAAAAGTAGCGATGATTATTATTTTAAAACCTTCTTTATGAAACATAATTAACTAGCTAATTGTAAGTAAATAAAAATAAATGGCGCGGCAAAAATAACACTGTCAAACCTGTCTAAAAACCCTCCGTGACCAGGAATCAAATTACTGCTGTCTTTTACGCCTGCTTGCCGCTTAAACATCGATTCTATCAAATCTCCCAGAACCCCAAAGATACTAACAATTCCAGCAATTACAAGCCATTGTTTTTGGGTAAGTGACGTAAATTGGCTCGCTAAAACCAGACTCGCCAAAAAAGTAAAAACCATTCCGCCTATAAAGCCTTCTATTGTTTTATTCGGTGAAATACGTTCCAATAATTTATGTTTCCCAAAGTTTTTCCCTACCAAAAAGGCAAAAGTGTCACTGGTCCAAATTAAAATAAAAACGCCTAAAATTGTGGTGTTTACATAATTAAACGATGCGTTTAAAAAGGGTATTTGTACGATTAAAGTAAATGGAACAACGATGTAGATGATGGTGAGAAAAATTTTGCCCAAATGGCTTACAACTTCTTCCTTTTTTGCAAATAAAATTGAAGCAAAAGTGATGAAAATAGTTAAAAAAAGCATGACGCCCACATATTCAAAAATAATTCTTGCAGGAACATCTTCTACATTTAAGATGTTTCCAAAAATAAAAAGAAGGGTTCCAATGATATAAGGAAATATGCTTTTCAACTGAATCATTTTTTTAAATTCATACAGACAAAACAGCATGGAGATAAAAAAAATGAAGATAAATGATATTTTACTGAATAAAATGGAAAATATTAAAACACTAACAAAAACAAGGCCTGATAATGTACGTTTTACAATTAGTTTCATAATTTATAGGTCTTCAAACAACAGCAAATATAGGTTTTTTGAATTTGTGTTGCCATAACTCATAAAATCTTCTTCTACGGCATCTATATTAAAATTGTTTACTGCACTAATATTGCTGGGAATATTTCCCTGATAGCGTGATTTAATTCCGGTTAAACTTTCTCCTTTTGTATTTACCAATTGACTTGTGGTGGCATAAACGATAAAGTTTTCGGACAATTCAGAAATTTTATGTTCTTTAAGTTGGTTTGAGGAGAATAAAATACTGCCATTTTCGGCAATGAGATGCTCACAACTTAAAAAAAAAGGCGTTTTTTTGTTTAATTCTTCGTTGGTTTCAACCTTAATAGTTTTCACCAATTTCATTAAATCGTAATCGTTGCAACTTATGGTTTGCCAAGAATTCTCCTGAATGATGTTGGATAAATTCAGTGTCACTTCCTGCAATGTGGTACAATACAAAAACTTGCCTTTATTTTTGATGAAATTTTTAACAAAAATCTGATCAATTGGCAAGTATTGAAACGCTAAAGAATCTTCTTCAGTTTCTTTTAGTTCTGGGATATTAAATAACTTTTTGAAGAAATTCATTATTTATATTGAATAAATCCAAAAATATAAAAAAGTTGGCAATTTACTCTTGTGTTTCTAAGGAATTTTCAATATTAGTTTCATTAGTTTCGTTGTCATTTTCTTCTTCAGTAAAATCTTCTGTTATTTTTTTTGTAATTAGCTCATGATTTTCATTTTCAAAAACTCTCTTACCAAATATAACTTCTAAATCTTTTTTGAAAATCACCTCTTTTTCCAGTAAAAGCTCGGCTAAAGTAGTTAGTTTATCTTTATTTTCCCTTAATATTTGAATCGCTCTTTTATACTGTTTTTCAATCATTTCGGAAATCTCCTGATCAATAACTCTGGCGGTTTCTTCACTGTAAGGTTTGGTGAAATTATAATCGGATTGCCCTGATGAATCGTAGAAAGTAATATTGCCAATTTTATCATTTAACCCATAAATGGTTACAATTGCCCTTGCTTGTTTTGTAACTTTCTCAAGGTCATTTAGCGCACCAGTCGATATTTTGTCAAATATTAATTTTTCTGCTGCCCTGCCCGCCAAGGTTGCACACATTTCATCCAACATTTGCTCATATTGAACAATTTGACGTTCTTCCGGTAAATACCAGGCGGCACCCAACGATTGCCCTCTTGGAACAATGGTCACTTTCACCAATGGCGCGGCGTGCTCTAACATCCAACTGGCTGTCGCGTGGCCGGCTTCGTGAAAAGCGATCGTTTTCTTTTCTCTAGGTGAAATAAGTTTATTTTTTTTCTCAAGTCCGCCAACAATTCTGTCAACTGCATCTAGAAAATCTTGATGATGAACCGCTTTTTTGCTTTTTCTCGCTGCTATTAAAGCTGCTTCATTGCATAAATTCGCAATATCGGCACCTGAAAATCCGGGAGTTTGTTGTGATAAAAATTCTAAATCAACGTCTTTATGAAGTTTTAAAGGTGCGATATGAACTTTAAAAATAGCTTCACGTTCCGTTAAATTTGGCAAGTCCACATAAATTTGGCGGTCAAAACGCCCTGCTCTCAATAACGCTTTGTCCAATACATCGGCACGATTGGTAGCTGCAATTACAATCACGTTGGTATCGGTTCCAAAACCGTCCATTTCAGTCAATAACTGGTTTAAAGTGTTTTCTCTTTCATCATTTCCCCCTGTAACATTGTTCTTCCCACGTGCTCTTCCTACCGCGTCAATTTCATCAATAAATATGATTGATGGTGCTTTTTGTTGCGCTTGTTTAAATAAATCTCTAACTCGTGAGGCTCCAACTCCAACAAACATTTCAACGAAATCTGATCCTGAAAGTGAGAAAAACGGAACGCCAGCTTCACCTGCAACGGCTTTAGCCAATAATGTTTTACCTGTTCCCGGAGGTCCAACTAATAAGGCTCCTTTCGGGATTTTTCCACCTAGGGAAGTATATTTGTCTGGACTTTTTAAGAAGTCCACAATTTCTTGAATTTCTTCTTTTGCGCCTTCCAATCCGGCCACATCCTTAAAGGAAGTTTTAACTTTTTGGTCCTGGTCAAATAATTTAGCTTTCGATTTTCCGATGCTAAATATTTGTCCGCCACCGCCTCCGGCGCCACCACCCGACATTCTTCGCATAAAATAGATCCACAAACCAATTAGGAATATAAAAGGTAAGTACATCAATATTTGTTCAAAGAAATTGGTTCTTTCAACATATTTTACATCAAAATCCAATTGTTTTTCATTCTTTTCGGTGCCTAATTTATTTTGAAAATTTTGTAAATCACCGAAGGAATAAGAATACATCGGCGAATCACCTGCGTATAAGGAAGTTTTATTTTTTTTGTGCTTTTCCTTGTCTTGCGCTTCTTTTTTAATATAAATATTGGCGACATTTTTGTTAACCACTTCTATTTTGGCAATGTCATTTTCTCTTAAGATGGTTTCAAATTCATTAAGGCTCAAATTTTTGGAGGATAAATCTCCTGCGCTAAAAAATTGATACACAAGAAATAGAACGAAAATACCACCATAAATCCAGTAAAAATTAAATTTAGGGGGCTTTATGCCTTTGTTATTCGGCGTATTTTTAGAATTCTGAGTCATTATCTTTTTTAAATTATGTATAAAATTTAATTTGTCGAAGCAATTTTGGTGATTTTTGCATCACCCCACAAGCGTTCAATATCGTAATATTCGCGTATATGTTTTTGAAATACGTGCACCACGATATTTACGTAATCCAATAAAATCCATTCTGCAATACCTTCACCTTCAACGTGCCAAGGTTTTTCTTTTGTTGTTTTGCTTACTTGTTTTTGTATAATGCCTGAAATAGCATTTACGTGGGTGTTTGAAGTTCCGGAGCAGGTAATAAAATAATCACAAACGGTATTATCAATTTCTCTCAAATCTAAAATTTGCACATTTACACCTTTAACATCATCTATCGCTTTTAAAATTGCTGCAATTAAGTCGTCTGCGTTATTATTTTTTTTTGCCATTAAATTTTTTTTAGTTTTGTGCAAAGTTATTATTTTTTTACCATATAATGTGCTTAAAGTAACTTTGCTAAAATAATCTATACTGAATGAATATTATCAAACTTAATGCCATTGAATCAACAAATTTATACTTGAAGAAGCTTGCTCTTGAAAAAGATGCGGAAAGTTATACGGTTGTGAGGGCAAATTATCAATCAGCCGGAAGGGGACAAATGGGTGCAGCCTGGCATTCTGAAATTGGTAAAAATCTAACATTCAGTATATTAATTAAATTTGATTCGTTTGAAATTGAACGTCAGTTTTATTTGAGCATGGCAGTTTCTTTAGGTTTATTGGCCGCTATTCGCCAACATATTTCAACACCGTTATTTATTAAATGGCCAAACGACATTTTGGCAGAGAAGGACAAACTTGCTGGAATTTTAATTGAAAATATAATTGGAGGTAATTTAATTAAACAAACTGTAATTGGCATAGGTTTAAATGTGAACCAGGAACAGTTTCCCACAACCATTAAAAATGTAACCTCTCTAAAAAAAATTAAGGGAAAATTTTTTGATATTGATCCGTTGTTAGAAGCGATAGTGTTTTCAATTCAGAATTTTGTTGGGTTTATTGATCGAAAGGAGTTTCAAAATTTAAAGGAATTATATTTAGAATCACTTTATAAGTTTCAAAAACCCACTATGTTTGAAGATGCTCAAGGAACTATTTTTTTAGGAAAAATTGTGGATGTTTTTGAAGATGGCAAGTTGGTGGTTGAGATGGCAAATGAAAAAACCCGCAAATTTAATTTGAAGGAAATTAAATTTGCGAGTCGCAGCAATTAAATATCTGAATTTATAATTTTCCTGAATTTTCGGCCAAAGTATCAATAAATTTTTGAAGCGGACTTTTTACCATCATCGCCATCATCGGATTAAAATCAGCTTCGAACAATAATTGCAGCTCACAACTATTTTCTGAAACAAGCTGAATTAGAGCTATTAGAGAAAAATTTAATTTGCTGCTTGCGGCGCTTAAAACAACCTTATCAAACTCATTTTTTTCCTTAATCACAAGCCTGATTTCCGGCATTCCTTTTAGGCTGAAAAGAAATGAATCGCCGTCAACTTCAAATTTGTCAATATTTTCCGGCATCAATTTTTCAAAATTTTGCAGGTTGGTTAAAAATTCAAAAAATTCTTTTTGAGATTTATTTATGATTGATTTCTTGCTTTCTAAGTTCATAATTTATATTTTATTGTTTCCACTCACTCGGATTTTCTCTCCACTGTTTAAGTGTTTCTAATTCTTTTTCTGTAATGTAATTATTGTCCAGCGATTGCTCCAGCAAATAATCATAGTTGCTCAACGTGTGCAATTTAACATTGGCTTCTTTAAAATTTTCTTTGGCAATATCGAATCCGTATGTAAAAATGGCCACCATTCCTTTTACGTTTGCGCCTTCTTCCTGCAATGCTTTTACCGCGTTTAAACTGCTTTTCCCCGTACTGATTAGGTCTTCAATCACCACCACATTTTTGTTTTTTTCCAAAAAGCCTTCAACCTGGTTTTTTCTTCCGTGGCTTTTAGGTTCGGGCCTAACATATACAAACGGCACGTTTAATTGCTGTGCAACTAACATTCCAATGGCTATGGCGCCGGTTGCAACGCCTGCGATTACGTCTGGTTTTCCGTATTCTTGTTCAATTATTTTTGCTATATTTTCTTTGAGATAAGTGCGTATTTCCGGAAAAGAAAGCGTGGTTCTGTTGTCACAATATATTGGTGATTTCCATCCTGAAGCCCAAGTAAATGGGTCATTTGGCTGTAATTTAATTGCTTTTATCTGCAATAAAAGCGCGGCTGTTTTTTTTGCTGTATCTTTGTTCAAAATCATAGCGCAAATGTATAAAGTTTTTGTGAATGACTGTCCAATAATTTTGACAGATAATAAGAAAAGTGCAATAAAATTTAACTTAGTTGATTTTGAAAATATTCAGGTCGATGAAATTGTGGCTCTAATTTTTCAGAATAAGTCAGCAGGTATTTCTTTGTTTTGCGAAAATTTGGAAGCATCTTGGGTGAAATTTCAATCTTATTTCAAAAGTCAAAAAGCGGCAGGAGGGAAGGTTTTAAACGCCAATAATGAAGTGCTTTTTATTTACCGTTTTAACAAATGGGATTTGCCCAAGGGAAAATTGGACAAGGGAGAATCTATTTCAGAATGCGCCATTCGTGAAGTTGAAGAAGAGTGCGGCATCACAAATCTTCAAATTATAAAACCTTTGGAAACCACTTATCATATTTATCAAGAAAAAGGAAATACCATTTTAAAAACGACCTATTGGTTTTTGATGCACACTGATTTTGTTGGAGAATTAACGCCACAATCGGATGAAGGTATTGAACAGGTTGTTTTTAAAAATGAGGCAGAAGTAAAGTTAGCTTTAGAAAATACATACGAAAATATTAAGTTATTGTTTTAGTTTACCTCAAAGCAGCTAAGGGGGAATTAATTTTCAGCTTCATTTAAATAAGAAATCCAGGCCGTTTTGGTATTTAAGTTTTTTATGACGGAAGCATCGTTCACTTTAATTATTGAAATTTCTTCAGTATTCACTTTTTTTAGCTGCAAATCTAGGCGTGAATTTTCTTCAGAAAAATTTAAAGAAATAAGGTTTTGCCAAAAAGTGGCAACCATTTTAATGGGATGACCGTTTTTTTCTTCAAAATTTGGCATCACAATGTTGTTTTTTGCAGCAATGATTTTGTTCAATTCATCGGTATTTAACAGCGGAACATCAACCGGATTTACAAGCACATCGCAACTTGAATTTATATTTTTTAAGACCGATTGAAGCGTAGAGAATGAACCAAATTCCGGAGCCGGATTTACAATGGTTTTTATTTTTAAGCCTTGATATTCAATATCATTGTTTAATGAATCTTTCAACCAGGAAATCGTATTAAAATAGTGTTGTGAATTGTAACCAAGCCCGATATAAACTGTTTTGATGCTTGTTTTTGAAATGCGATTCAGTTGCTCTAATATCCAAAAAGTATGTTTGTATTTAAGCAGGCCTTTATCCACACCCATCCGTTCCGATTTTCCGCCTGCGAGCAGTACAAAAATGGTTTTATTTTCCATAGTATTCTTTCAGTAATTCCGAAGCAATGCTGATGGCAATTTCTTTCGGTGTAAATCCGCCGATGTCCAAACCAATCGGACAGTGTACGGGAGAAATTCCTGGTTCAAAATTAAGTTCCTTTTTAAGTAAATTATTGAATTTGTTTTTTTTGGTTTTACTGCCAATCAAACCAATATATTTTGTTTCGGAATGCAATGCCAGCGCGGTTATTTCATAATCCAATTTGTGGTCGTGCGTCATAATGGCAATATAACAATTTTTTCCCCAGTTGATAAATTGCTTGTAAAAATCAAAATCAATGTCGCTATACGTAATGGATTTGTCTATTTCAATGGTGTTTTTCCAATTTTCACGCACATCCAATAAGGTTATATTGAAAGGCGTGTTTTTTAAAATATGGCACAATTCAACACCGATATGTCCGGCGCCAAAAAGATACAATTCGGGAGATTGGTTCATAGGTTCAATAATTAATTCCACTTTTCCACCGCAGCATTGTTCAAATTCCGGACCCAACGTATATGACAAAGCTGTTATTTTATTTTCTTGAATGGCAACATCGGCTTCATCCATCACTTGAAATTCCAATTTGCCGCCGCCAATGGTTCCAAATATTTCTTTTTGTTTGGTGACAATCATTTTTGAAGCCAGTTTACAAGGCGCCGACCCTAAAATTTTTGTCACCGTAACCAATGCCACAGGCTGCTTTTTTCGCTTAAACTCCTGCAATAATTCAATCCAATTGTTCATTAAAATTGTTTAGTCGTTTAATCGTTTATATGTTTATTTGTTCCATTCAACCGCCCATAGCGTGACGATTTATTTGTTAAATCATTAACTTTTCAATATTAATTCCCCCTTTGGGGGCTAGGGGGCTTAAACCAATCCATAATCTGACAAAGGCAAATTGTAATACCTTTTTCCGGTTAATTTAAAAATGGCGTTTACGATTGCAGGCGCAATAACAGGAACGCCTGGTTCTCCTACACCGGTTGGATTTTCGGTGCTTTCCACTATTTCCACGTGAACTTTCGGAGTTTCATTAATTCGTACCATTTTATAATCGCTGTAATTGCTTTGCTCAATGGCGCCATTTTTAGCAGTAATTTTTCCGTAAAATGCCAACGACATTCCAAAAATGGCAGCGCCTTCCATTTGCGCTTTTATCGTATCTCTGTTCACTGTTTGACCACAATCTATGACCGTATAAACATTGTGAACTTTCACTTTATTGTAAGCCATCGAAATTTCAACTACAGAGGCCACATAAGAGTAAAAACTGTAATGAACCGACAGACCGTATGCGTGGCCTTCGGGCAGCGGTTTTCCCCAATTCGCATTTTTGGCGGCCAATTTTAACACGTTTTTCAATCGTGCCGTATTGTATTTTATAGGATCTTCCGTTTCTTCCATGCGGTCTTCTCCAATTAAATTCAACCGAAATTCCAGCGGATCTTTACCTGCGGCTACAGCCAATTCATCCGCAAAAACATTTTGTGAAAATCCGTGCGGAATGTTAATTACCGAACGCAACCAGCCAATTCTCACATGAGCAGGTGATTGTCCAACTTCAACTTTCATATTTTTGATGTCAAACGGCACATTCGCAGCGCTTGAAATTTCAAATCCGGCCGGATAATCCACACCCGGCGAAAATGTTGAGGCAATTGAAGGAAGCGCAAATCTGTTCAGCCAGCCGGTAACATTTCCTTGTTTATCGAGTGACGCTTTTAAATATTGTGAACTTACGGTATGGTAATAGCCGTGTTTGATGTCGTCTTCCCTTGTCCAAACGACCTGAACGGGGGCATTCATCGCTTTTGAAATTGCGACGGCTTCCACCACATAATCTGGTTTTGATTTCCGTCCGAATCCGCCGCCCAAAAAGGTTACATTAATGGTCACTTTTTCTTCCGTGGTTCCTAAATAATCAACAACTTCTTTTCTGGCAGATTGCGGGTCTTGGGTTGGCGCCCAAACTTCACAGGAATCACCCTGAACCCAAGCCACTGCATTTGGAACTTCCATCGGCGCGTGAGCCAAATGAGGCAATTGATAGGTGCTTTCCACAATTTTATGCGCATTTTTGAATGCTTTATTCACATTACCCACATCTTTTCCAACTTTTCCTTGTTTGTGGACATTTTCGGTAATTAGTTTCATATACTTTTCCGAATCGTACGTCTCATTATCACCATAATTCCATTCTATTTTCAGGGCTTCTTTTCCTTTAAAAGCCGCCCAGGTATTTGAGGCAATCACAGCGATGCCACCGAGTGTTCCAAATGGTTTTTCGATTCGTGGAATTTCAATCACATCAATAACGCCCGGAATTTTTAAGGCAGCGGTTTTGTCAAAAGATTTCACGGTTCCGAAAGTTACCGGACAGCGTTGCATGGCCGCAAATTTCATATTTGGCAACCGTTTGTCCAGTCCAAAAATAGCGCTTCCGTTTGCATATTCTTCTGTGTCAACACCTCTTAAATTTTTGCCGATATATTTAAAATCTTTCTGATTTTTATAGGTGAGTTCGGTTGGAACTTCGAGGTTTTTGGCAATTTCAACCAAATCGCCATAGGCTATTTTTTTACCGCTTTTGTGCAATACAAAATGGTTTTCGGCGGTACATTCCGTAACGGGAACTTTCCATGATTGCGCAGCTGCCGCAATTAACATGGCTCTTGCCATCGCACCCATTTTTCGCATCGATTCATATAAATAACGAACACTTCTTGATCCATCGGTATTTTGGTCGCCGTATTTAGCATCACCAACGGCTTGTTTTACCGTAACTTTGGTCCAGTCTGCATCCATTTCATCAGCAATAACCGATGTTAAGGAAGTTCTTACGCCGTTGCCCATTTCTGATCGGGAAGCGATTAAGATCAGACTTCCGTCGGAATTTAACTGTACAAATAAATTTGGGTTGAAGTTGGCAAGGTCTTTATTTTCTGTTGATTCTTTATCAGAAAAAACAGAAGTATTGCAGGCCAAGATTAATCCGCCAGATGCCAATCCAACACTTTTTACGAAAGTTCTGCGACTTATATTTTTGATAGGATTCATAACTAGCCTTGGTTTTTAAGTTCAACTGTTCGGTGAATGGCGTTTTTTATGCGTTGGTATGTGCCGCATCTGCATATATTTCCAATCATCGCTTCATTAATTTCTTCATCGGTTGGCTCACTGATTTTGTCGAGCAAAGCGGTCGCCGCAATCAATTGTCCGGGCTGGCAAAATCCGCATTGAGGAACATTTAAAGCCCTCCAAGATGCTTGCAGTAACTGCAAATTTTCTGAAACACCTTCAATAGTCACAATTTTTTTGCCTTCTGCTGCTGAAACGGGAATCATACAAGATTGTACCGGTGAATTCTCCAGCAAGACTTTACATGAGCCACATACGCCGATTCCGCAACCATATTTTGTGCCCGTAAGTCCTACAATATCTCTAATTGCCCATAGTAAAGGCATTTCTGGAGCAACATCAATTTGGTGTTTTTCTCCGTTAATTTGAAGTATAATCATTGTAATTTTAGTTTTCGTTTCAGAATTACAAGTTATGAAATTTTTTTTAGTTGGAAAATAAAAAGTAAACGGCGAAATTGTCTATCCAATCTCGTCACATCGAGCGCAGTCGAGATGCAAAATTTCTTTCACATCACCAGCTTTCATATCATTAATATGCATATTTCCAACGCGAACACGAACCAATCGCAAGGTAGGAAAACCAACTGCGGCAGTCATTTTTCGAACTTGCCTGAATTTGCCTTCCATTAAAGTGATAGAAACCCAATTTGTTGGCCCGTGCCGTTTTTCCCTTATTTTTTTGCCTCTTTCTGGTAGCTTGGGGATTTCGTTTAATTTAAAAACCCGGCAAGGTTTTGTCGTATATTTTATGCCGCCAAAACCAATTTCCACACCGTTTTTTAGCGCTTCAATAGCTTCATTAGTAATTTCACCTTCAACTTCGGCAAAATATTCTTTTTCAACATGGCTGCTTCTCACCAATTCACTCATATTTCCATCGGTGGTGAGCAATAAAAGCCCTTCCGATTTTTCATCTAATCGGCCAATAGCCATGAGTTTTTTGGGAAATTGGTAAATTTCGCCCAATAATTTTTTCTTGTGTTTGCTGATGTCATTATTAGCAAACTGGCTCAAATAACCATAAGGTTTGTAAATGATAAAATGCCGATGCGGTTGATTTTCGTTAGGATTTTCCATTCAAAATAGCGTAAACCAATGCTGCGGAAAGAGGTTGTCCCGCTGCTTTTTTTCTGATGTCTTCGAAACTGAAACGGAAATCGCAACCATTTTTATAGTCGCTGCAACCGTAGGCTGTTTTTCCTTTTAAAATAGTTCCTTTGTGGCATTTCGGACAAGCAATTTTTTTAGGGACTTCCTTCGAAGATGGGCTTTTTGAAGTAAATTTTTCTTCCAACACCAAATTAAATTGTTCGTCAAAACGAATCAATCCTTCCGTTTCTCCAACTTCCGTTTTAAAACCTTTTAAATTGACGGTGCATTTTTTTTGCAACAGGCGGATATATTGATTTTCAGATATTTTTTTGTCGAGAAAACTAAAAGGCAATCTGAAATCGCAGCCGTTGCTGTATTCGCTGCAGCCGTAGGCGTTTTTTCCTTTGAGAATGTTGCCTTTTTTACATTTCGGACATTTTTCTGAGGCGATTCCGGCGGAAACTACCGTACTTCTTTTAGGAACGAGTTTGGCAATTTCAGGATGGAAAATATTTGCCGTTATTGTTTCCGAACGAACTTCGTAAACCAAATGGTCGACCATCTTTTTCATATTTTTAATGAAAGTTCCGGCGTTATAATTTCCTTTTTCAATTTCCTTGAGCTGTTTTTCCCATTGTCCCGTTAATTCGGCCGATTTTAACAGCTCACTTTGGATGATATCAATGAGTTGGATACCCGTTTGTGTGGGTAAAATTTGCTTTTTATTCCGTATGATATATTTTCTTCTAAAAAGTGTTTCAATAATATTTGCGCGGGTTGAAGGCCTTCCAATTCCGTTTTCTTTCATCAATTCACGCAGTTCATCGTCATCAATTTGTTTGCCGGCAGTTTCCATGGCGCGAAGCAAGGTGGCTTCAGAAAACAAGTTGGGCGGTTTTGTCACTTTTTCTAAAAATGAAGGTTCGTGCGGCCCTTTTTCTCCTTTTTTGAAATTCGGCAGGATGTCTGTTTCCAGTTTTTCAGCAGTGCCACTTGCGAAAACAACACGCCATCCTTTTTCCAGAATTTCCTTACCGGTGGTTCTAAAAGTGACATCGGCCGCCATACCAATAACGGCGGTATTTGAAACGAGGCAATCTTCATAAAAAACCGCAATAAAACGGCGCGTGATAATATCATAAACCTGTTGCTGGCTGTAAGGCAAATTAATTTGAACGCCGGTTGGAATGATGGCGTGGTGATCGGTTACCTTTTTGGTGTTAAAAACCAAAGGCGATTTTTTTATTTTTTTTCCTAATAAAGGCGAAGTCAATGTTTGGTAAGCAGTCAGGTTTTTTAAAATTTCGGGCACTTTCGGATACACATCGTCGGGCAAAAATGTGGTATCAACCCGCGGATAGGTCACTACTTTTTGTTCATATAATTTTTGGACGATTTTTAGGGTTTCATCGGCAGAAAAATCAAATTTATTGTTACAATAAACCTGCAATCCGGTTAAGTCAAATAATTTGGGCGCATTTTCTTTCCCTTTTTTCTTGGTGACGGAAACAATTTCAAATTCGCTTTCTTTTACTTTATTGGCGAGCAATTCGCCGTCTTCCTTTTTTTGAAAGCGTCCTTCTTCGCAGTTAAAAAGCGTTTCCCGGTAAAGCGTTTGCAATTCCCAATAAGGCTGCGGCACAAATTTTTCTATTTCCTTGTAGCGATTCACCACCATCGCCAAAGTGGGCGTTTGCACCCTGCCAACGGATAAAACCTGCTTGTTTCCTCCGTGTTTTAATGTGTACAATCTTGTGGCATTCATTCCCAAAAGCCAATCTCCAATGGCTCTTGAAAAGCCTGCATAATATAAATTGTCGTAGTTCTCCGAAGGTTTTAAATTTTCAAATCCTTCTTTGATGGCCTCCGTAGTTAAGGAGGAAATCCACAAACGTTTAACTTCTCCTTTATAATTTGCCTGTTGAATTACCCAGCGCTGAATCAATTCTCCTTCTTGCCCGGCATCCCCGCAATTGATGATTACACTTGCTTTATCGAACAGGCTTTTAACTATATTGAATTGTTTTTTGATGCCGATATTGTCCACCACCTTAGTCTCAAACTTTTCTGGAAGCATGGGCAAGTTGTTCAAATCCCAGCTTTTCCAATGCGGTTTGTAATCGTTGGGCTCAAACAAGGTGCATAAATGTCCGAAAGTAAAAGTAACCGCGTACCCATTTCCTTCAAAATATCCGTCGTGTTTGGTATTTGCGCCTAAAACGGCAGCAATTTCACGCGCAACACTGGGTTTTTCGGCAATGCATACTTTCATAAATACTCGTTATTTTGAAGCCGCAAAATACTCATTTTTGCGCTTAAGTTGCCAGTAAAAATAAGATTGATTTTGAATTTTTTTGTTTAGTACAATTTGCATTAGGGATTAAAGTGGAAATACTTTTTGGTGGTTTTTTTACCGCCAAAAAGATTGGAACGGAAAGCCCGGTCGCTTTTTCAGCGGAATACCCAAAATATTGATTGAATGATTGCTTTTTTAGGCTCTTTTAGATTATTAGCTAATGAGAAACATTTATATTTGTGGGTATTTAAATGTAAAACTCATGAAAAAAGCGCTCAAAGAAATAAAACTGGGTTACGGATTGGGGAACCTAAAATTTGGAATGACCAGAAAAGAAGTGGAATTAATGTTGGGAAAACCTTCATTTATCGACAAATATTCGCATTCGGATTCTAAAAAGGATTTGACGGAATCATGGCAATATGACGAATTATTGTTATCGCTTAGTTTCGATGAAGAAGAAGACTGGCGGTTAATTATGATTTCCGTAAACGATGAGTTTTATGAATTGGAAGGAAAAAGTTTGATTGGTTTGTTTCAGGAAGGTTTAATCAAAGAATTGGACGAAATGGATTTGGGGGAATGGAGCCTTGAAGATTGTTCAGAGGATGGCATTGAGGATCAGAAAGTGATTGAAATTGAAGAAAAATCAATCAATTTTTGGATCAATGATGGTGTTTTGGATGAAATTCAGTGGACGCCTTTTTTTATTGATGATGATACCATTGACTGGCCTGAGTAATTGTTAAGGAATTGAATAGGAGATATTGTTTACTAGTAATGATTAGGGCTTGGGAATAGTTAATCAACAAAAACAGCATTTAAAACACCTTATAAACAGGCAATTTTAAGTGTGCCGATTCATAGTAAGGCGAATTTTTGTAGATAAAATCCAACTGGGCTTCCGGACTTTCGGCAAAATCTTTATCGGATATCATTTTCTGATTCAGCAACTCTCTTAAAGTTGGATTTTCCAGCAGCAACTTTTCTGCAATATCTTCAAAAACATAAGATGAAAAGTGTTCTTTTTGCTCTAATACGGTGTCGAAAAAATTCCAGTTAAAAAAAGAATCTGTTGCTTCGGCCTCTAATGTTTCCACAATATATCGAACGCCATTTTGTTGGACAGGAATATAAATGTCGCCTATACTGAAAAGCACTTTTTTTGTTATTGAAGAAACTTCTGTTTTTGAATGGATAAAATGGCCTTCAAAAGGTTTTGTGCTGGTTTTGTAATCTTTAATATGTTGTTCTTCCACGGTTATGGCAGTGTCGTTTTTGAAAACGGTGTACTCAATATGATTGTCTTTTAAGCGCTCCAAAACTTTTCGCCAGCCTTGTTTTAAAATATAGGCTTTAGGGAGTTGTATTTCTTTTGAAGCAATATAATTGTTGAAATATTTTACAGGTTTTGTGTAGGGTTTTGTGCGGTCGTAAAACAAACGCTTTCCATTGGTGACTTTGCTGTCTATATAACTTCCTTCGTAGCCTTTAAATTGCAGTGTTGAATAGGTGTTTTTATCAAGTTCAAACGAAATGGGATAAGTTTCTTTTGCCAAAATCTTTGCCACTGCATTTTGGCGAAGTTCATTAATTTCAGCACCTTTTTCAATGGTAAAATCGATTACAGATTCCAACAAACTGTAGGTTTCCTCCACACGTTGTTTGTAGGGTTTCAGCATATGGGTTTCCACCATCATTCCCAAGGTGTTGAATAGTGTGGTGTAGCCTGTTGAATATCTCGGACTGTCGAAAAACTGACTAAAGCCGGCTTCTGGCGTTGTTCCCCAAACATTTACATAAGGCGTGATGATGATGTTTTTTTTGAGCAGCGAAGCTTCAATATTAGGTCTCATTTCATTTTCAATAAAAGTGCCCAAATCATTTCCCAAATTATTGTGTTGCGTAAATAAATGGGTAATTCCGTATTGGTAATCGGCGCCATTGCTCACGTGATTGTCAATAAAAACAGCGGGTTTCACCAAATGAAAAATTTCAGCAAAAGCTTTGGCATTTTTTGTGTCGGCTTTGATAAAATCCCGATTTAAATCAAAATTTTGGGCATTTCCCCGAAATCCGTATTCTTTTGGTCCGTTTTGGTTTGCGCGTGAATGGCTGTTTCTGTTTAAAGCACCCCCAATATTGTATATTGGAATTACTGCTAATATAGTATTTTCTAATTTTTTGATTTTGTTTTTATTCTGAACGATATCTCTCAAAAGCATCATAGAAGCATCAACGCCATCCGATTCTCCAGGGTGAATGGCATTGTTGATTAAAATAGTATTTTTTTTGCTGAGTTGAATTTTATTGAAATCAAATTCTTTTGATGCGCTGAAAACTACCAGATGCAATGGAAATCCGCTGTCAGTTTCGCCCATTTCCAACATAGAAATTTCCGGATACGAAGCTACCAATTCTTGGTAGAATGCGATGGTTTCCTGATAGGTGGAAGTTTCCGTGCCTTTTGATTTTTCGAAAACAGTTGTAAAATCATTCCCTGTTTTTTGGGCCGAAATTACACCCGAAAATAAGATGATTAGAGTAAAAAACAGGTTTTTTTTAACAAACATCCTCATAATTTTTTTGGAACACTTCCCGGAACAAAACCAGAAATATCCCCGCCGTTACGCAAAACATCGCGCACAATGCTTGAACTTATAAAAGAAGTGTCGGCTGAGGTCAGTAAAAACACCGTTTCAACAGTCGATAATTTTCTGTTGGTTTGGGCAATCGCTTTTTCAAACTCAAAATCCGCCGGATTTCGCAATCCTCTTAAAATAAAATGAATGTTTAATTTTTTGCAGAAATCAATTGTTAAGCCGGTATAGGTTTCCACTTTTATTTTTGGTTCATTTGCGTAATGTTTTTTAATAAAACCGACGCGTTCTTCAAGAGAAAATAGATATGCTTTTTCTGTATTTACGCCAACAGCAATAATAATTTCAGCAAATAAAGGCAATGCCCTGTTAATAATATCAACGTGGCCTAAGGTAATTGGATCAAAGGATCCCGGGAAAACTGCTTTTCTCATCTGTTTAAATTTTATTTTTTAGCGGTAACAGATGCTGTTCGCTATTAATCATTCCTTTATATGTCGAAATTTGAAATGCTCGTTTCATTTTTACTTGTTTAAAGCCATTTCAATGGCGTTATGAAAAAGTTCGGCTAAACTGAGACCTGCCGCTTCGGCCTGTTGCGGAATTAAACTTGCGGTTGTTAATCCGGGAACGGTATTCATTTCCAAAAAATATGGTTCGTCGTTTACCAAAATAAATTCAGAGCGAGAAAAACCGCTCATATTTAAAATTTGATACACGTGAGCCGCTAATTTTTTCAGTTTTTCGTGAATTTCAGGCGAAATTCTGGCGGGCGTAATTTCTTGTGATTGTCCTAAATATTTAGCTTCATAATCAAAAAATTCATTTTCTGAGACAATTTCTGTCATTGGCAACACTTTAATTTTCCCTTTGTAATTAAGAACGCCGATGGTAATTTCAGATCCGTCCAGAAATTCTTCTATTAAAATCTGTGAATCTTCTTTAAAAGCTTTTTCTATGGCAGGAATTATTTCCGAAACGGTTTTTGCCTTTGAAATTCCAAAACTTGAACCTGCATTGTTTGGTTTTACAAAACAAGGCAAACCAACCCTGGCAATTATTTCATCCACATTAATGATGTCACCTTCATTTAAAAAGTAAGATTTTGCTGTTTTTATGCCATATTGCTTCACCACGCTTAAACAATCGCGTTTGTTAAAAGTTAATGCCATTTGATAAAAAGGTGCCGAAGTATGTTTAAGTCCGATCAATTCAAAATAGGCCAAAATGGTTCCATCTTCGCCAGGATGACCGTGAATTGCGTTAAAAACACAGTCGAAATTAATTTTTTTACCTTTAATTTCTGCCGAAAAATCGTGTTTGTTTATGCGGAATTCATTTTTAAAATCATCAACAAGCACCCATTTTTCTTTAAGAATATGAATTTTGTAGGTATTGTATTTTTCTTTTGAAATATTTTGATAGACAACCTGGCCACTTTTTAAGGAGATTTCAACTTCCGAAGAGTATCCACCCATAATAATGGCAATATTTTTTTTCATTTTGTGTTTACTAAGTTGAAATACAAACTTACATATTTTAAGTTGAAAAGAAAATAGAAAATAGAGAAGAGAATAGAGACTAAAATTTGGAAATTTGAAAACTTGGAAATGAGTTAATTGAACGCTTTAACAATTAAACAAATCAGCAGTTAAACGAATAAACAATAAAAAAGTATCTTTGCACAAAATCAAAAAACGGGAATATGAGTTTTTTTAAATTTATTAAATCTAAAGTGTTTTTAAAGCAGGTTCTGATGGCATTTATTGCCATAGTGGTATTGATTGTGCTTAGTGTGTTTTGGTTAGATTTTTCAACCAACCACAATCAGAAAATTGAGGTGCCCGATTTGGCAAAAATGAGTTTGGAGAAAGTTGAAGAAACACTTAATGAATTGGATTTGAATTGGGAAGTGATAGATTCAGCAAGCTATAGTCCTGATTATCCGAAAAAATCGGTGATTGAACAAAGTCCGGAAGCAGGAGATTTTGTGAAAGAAAAGAGAAAAATATATTTAACATTGAATCCGTCAGGTTATTCGGATGTTGAAATACCCGATTTTTACGGAAAAACAAAAAGGCAGGCAACCTCACAATTAACAGCCATTGGTTTTAGAATAAGCGAACAGGAAATTTATGTGAAAGATATTGCGAAAGATGTGGTGCGAGGTTTAATTTACAAAGGAAAAGATTTAAAAAACGGCGATAAAATTCCGCAAAATTCTGAAATCATCTTAAAATTAGGCGATGGAAATGAAGGAGGTATGCAAATGGATAGTTTAGAAACTGCTGAAGAAATGATTATAGAATGAAAACTGAAGAAATAGAAGATTTAGATAAAGAAGAATTTTACGAACATTACAGGTTTGTTGCAAGCGAAGGGCAGGAGCCGTTGCGCGTGGACAAATATTTAATGAATTTCATTGAATATTCAACAAGAAATAAAATTCAGCAGGCTGCAAAAGCGGGAAATATATTGGTGAACGAGGTTCCCGTAAAATCGAACTACAAGGTAAAGGCAAAAGATGTTGTTCGCGTTGTTTTGGCGCATCCACCGCACGAAAATTTATTGGTTGCAGAAGACATTCCTTTGGATATTTTGTTTGAAGACGATGAGGTAATCGTTGTAAATAAACCTGCCGGAATGGTGGTGCATCCTGGTCACGGAAATTACAGCGGCACTTTGGTGAACGGATTGATTTTTCATATTGAAAATTTACCGACAAATTCCAATGAACGCCCCGGCTTGGTGCACAGAATCGACAAAGATACCAGTGGATTGCTGGTTGTGGCCAAAACAGAATATGCGATGGCGCATTTGTCCAAACAATTTTTCGACAGATCCACAGAACGTTTATATTACGCCTTAGTTTGGGGAAATATAGATGAAGAAGAAGGAATTATTGAAGGAAATATAGGCAGAAGTTTAAAAAATCGCCTGCAAATGGATGTTTTTCCAACCAGCGAATTTGGCAAACCTGCAATTACGCATTATAAAGTGCTGGAGCGTTTTAGTTATGTGACTTTAATTCAGTGTAAGTTGGAAACTGGACGAACGCACCAAATTAGGGCGCATATGAAACACATTGGTCATACGCTTTTTAACGATGAGCGCTATGGCGGAGATATTATCTTAAAAGGAACAACGTTCACCAAATACAAACAATTTGTCGAAAATTGTTTTAAAACATTGCCAAGGCAGGCGCTTCACGCAAAAACATTGGGCTTTCAGCATCCGATTACCAAAGAGTTTTTACTGTTTAATTCTGAAATGCCACAAGACATGCAATTGTGTCTGGAGAAATGGCGTTCCTATACCATCAATCAAAAAGAATAAGATGAAGGAATTTGATGTTGAAAACTGGAACAGAAAAGCGCAATACCAATTTTTTAAAACGTATGAAGATCCTTTTTTTAATATTACGGCCAATTTAGAAGTTACCCAACTTTATAAATATTGCAAGCAAAACAACTTATCGTTTTCTTTGTCCTGTATGTACGTTGCCTTAAAATGTGTCAATGAAATTACAGAATTTAAATTGCGCTTTAAAAACGGTAAAGTTTACTTATTTGATTCCGTAAATATTGGTTCCACCATTTTAAATGATGACCTAACTTTTTCATTTTGCGATTTTGAGTTTCAGAAAACGATGAAAGCATTTGTAGCGAACGGTAAAAAAGTGCTCGAAAATCATAAAAAAGGCATCGTATTTAATGCGCAGGAAGATCAATTGGGAATCATACATTGCTCTACAATTCCTTGGATTTCATTTACCGGATTTAAGCATGCACGGAATGGAAATGAAGGCTTGCAGGGAATTCCGAAAGTGGTATTTGGCAAAATGTTTAAGGAAAACGAAATCCAAAAAATCCCTTTTTCTGTAGAAGTTCACCACGCTTTAATGGATGGTTATCACGTTGGGTTGCTCTATGAAAAAACGCAAAAATTCATCAATGAACTTGTTTAAATTTGAAATATTTCAATAATAATTTATAAAAATGCTGATATTTATTTATTAATTTTTAATTTTAAGAAATCAATTTTAAAATCGTTGAACATAAAATTATCCGGTTGAAGGACATATCAACTACAAAAAGACTAAAAATAAGAAATGAAAATTATAATCTCCCCGGCCAAATCACTGGATTATGAGACTCCAATTCCTACAAAGCAATTTACACAAGGAATTTTTTTGGATGAAGCCACAAAAATAAATACCGTTTTAAAAAAGAAATCGCTAAAACAACTTTCAACATTAATGAGTGTTTCCCCAAATTTGGGCGAATTAAACTGGCAACGCAATCAGCAATGGGCATTGCCTTTTTCTTTAGAAAATGCCCGCCAGACCATTTTTGCTTTTAAAGGCGAGGTTTATATTGGGCTTGATGCTTATTCTTTGTCGCTAGATAAATTGAAATTCCTTCAAAATATATTAAGAATTTTGTCCGGCCAATATGGTTTGTTAAAACCATTGGATTTGATACAGCCATATCGTTTGGAAATGGGAACCAAGTTAAAAGTGGCGAATAAAGAGAATTTATACCAGTTTTGGGGGAATAAAATTACTGAAAAATTGAATTCGGAACTTGAAGATAATGAATTGTTTATAAATTTAGCAAGCGCTGAATATTTTAAAGCAATAAAACCAGCATTGTTAAAAGTTCCTGTAATCACGCCAGTTTTTAAGGATCTAAAAGATGGGAAATTAAAAATCATTGCTTTTTATGCCAAAAAAGCAAGAGGTTTAATGGTTCGTTTCATCATTGATCACAAAATTGAAACAATAGAAGATTTAAAAAATTTTAATGAGGAAGGCTACGGTTTTGACGCGAATTTATCCACAGCAAATGAGTTGGTTTTTACGAGATAAATATAGATTTTTTTTAATTTGTATTGATTTTTTATATAAGTTTGCGCCAACGTTTAAAGCAGCCAATAAAAAGGAACTTTTTTTAGTGGCTAACTTGTATGTTTGCAGGTATTTAAAAAGTAAAATTATTAAAAAAAATAACGAAGAATTAAGCATATTAATGACTTCATTTAACCACATTTTAAAGTTATTCAACCCATTGAAAGTTGTTCGGCTTGAAAAAAATTATTTAGTATTGAGAGTATAGCTATAAATTCCTTTTTTTGAACTTAATATGAGTCTAAAATGACTACCTTATTAATTGTAAAATTAAAATACTAAATGAACACAAAATATATCGACTTAATTAGCCAAACTTTCGATTTTCCACAAGAAGAGTTTTTTGTTGACTCAAATAAAAACCTGCATTTTCATAATATTGATACCATGAAACTGGTTGAAGAATTTGGCACGCCTTTAAAATTTACTTATCTCCCAAAAATTAGCGAAAACATTCAAAAGGCCAAAACAATGTTTGAAAAAGCGATGCACAAACATAAGTATAAAGCCAAATATCGTTATTGCTATTGTACCAAAAGTTCGCATTTTAAGCATGTATTGGACGAAGCTTTAAAAAATGATATTCATATTGAAACTTCTTCAGCCATTGATATTGACATTGTTGAAAACTTAAAGTCTGAAGGTAAAATAACCGATAAAACGTATATTCTTTGCAATGGTTTTAAAAGAGATGAATACATTACAAACATTCAACGATTGATCAACAGCGGACATAAAAATTGCATTCCGATTATAGACAATTATGAAGAAATTGGATTGCTTACAAATGGATTAAAAAAGAAAATAAACATAGGCATACGTATTGCTTCAGAAGAAGAGCCAAAGTTCGAGTTTTACACCTCACGTTTGGGAATTGGCTATAAAAATATTGTCGATTTTTACCGTCGTGAAGTAAAGGACAATCATAAAGTGAACCTAAAAATGTTGCATTTCTTTATCAATACTGGCATAAAAGACAATGCCTATTATTGGAACGAATTAAGCAAATGTTTGAAGGTTTACA
>JAVVEF010000024.1:0-29576 GCA_032251275.1 Lutibacter sp. | reverse complement strand
ATTTACACTACAAATTAGATCCTAAAACAACAAATTAACTACTTGCGGATTTAAGATACTTATTAAGATCAGGTTGTTTTTGAAGTATTCTTCACTTTTTTAAAAAAAAATGATAACTTTGAAACTCAATTTGCTATGAAATAACCACAAAATGAATTCACTATTTCCGCTTCAAAATTGTAACATCCTAACAACAAATACGTCCAATACGAAACATTAATTAAATTAAACAATTAACACCTATGAGAAAAATTATCTATTTAAGCTCTTTAGCGCTTTTTTTAAGCGTTAGCCTATTCGCCCAAAAAGTTGAATTTGAAGAGTATGATTTAAGTAACGGCCTGCACGTTATTTTACACAAAGACAACTCTGCACCTATCATTAGCACCTCGGTAATGTACCATGTTGGTGCCAAAGACGAAGTGGAAGGACGAACAGGATTCGCACACTTTTTTGAACATTTATTGTTTGAAGGAACAAAAAATATCCCAAAAGGCGAATTTTTTAAAATTGTATCAGCCAATGGCGGTGCAAACAATGCGAATACCACACAAGACCGTACTTTTTATTATGAAACATTTCCATCCAACAATTTGGAATTGGGATTGTGGTTAGAATCTGAACGTATGTTGCATCCGGTAATTGATCAAGTGGGCGTTGACACACAAAATGAAGTAATTAAAGAAGAAAAACGCGCCAGAATTGACAACGCGCCTTATGGAAAAATAAGTTATCGTACTGGTATCAATCAGCATATCTTTAAAAATCATCCTTACAAAAATTCCGTTATTGGAAGCATGGAAGATTTAGATGCAGCCAAATTGCAAGAATTTTTAGATTTTCATAAAAAATTCTATGCGCCAAACAACGCTGTGTTGGTAGTTGCTGGTGATTTTGAAACTGAAGCCACCAAAAAAATGATTGAAAATTATTTTGGCGATATTCCAAAAGGTGAAAAAGTTGAAAGAATAAACATAAAAGAAGCTCCAATCACGCAAAGTATTAAAGTTACCGAATACGACTCAAACATTCAAATTCCAGTAAAATTATTTATATACAGAACACCATCAAATAAAGACAAAGATTCTTATACGTTGGATATGGTTTCTTCTATTTTAACAAGCGGAAAAAGTGCCCGTTTGTACAAAAAACTGGTTGAAGAGAAAAAAGCGTTACAGGTTTTGGCATTTAATGATTCACAGGAAGATTACGGAACCTATATTATGGGTGCCTTGCCAATGGGTGCAACTACCTTAGATGAATTGGGTGTTAAAATGGACGAAGAAATTACCAAACTTCAAACTGAATTAATTTCAGAAAAAGAGTTTCAGAAATTACAAAATAAATTTGAAAACAATTTTGTGAATTCAAACTCCGGAGTACAAAATATTGCCAATACTTTAGCTGCAAACTACACGTTGAAAGGCAACACAAACTTAATTAACGACGAAATTACTATTTATCGCTCCATAACCAGAGAAGACATTAAACGTGTGGCAAATGAGTTTTTGAACAAAAACAGCCGCGTTGAAATGGATTATCTAAAAAAGGAAATTGAATAATACTCTAAAGATGAAAAATAATATGAGAACCAAAATAACCACATTAATTGCCTTATTTCTTATTTCTTTAGGAGTAAACGCACAAATAGACAGATCACAACAACCAAAAGCAGGGCCTGCACCTACCATAAATTTAGGCAAGCCACAAACTTTTGAACTTAAAAACGGTTTAAAAGTAATGGTGGTTGAAAATCATAAATTACCAAAAGTTTCTGCCACATTAATTTTAGATAACGGACCTATTTTTGAAGGCGAAAAAGCCGGATTAACAAGTATTGCCGGAGGAATGATGGGAAACGGAACCAAAACAATGTCAAAAGACGCCTTTAATGAAGAAATTGATTTTTTAGGCGCTAACTTAAATATTGGCAGCCAAAGTGCAGGCTTCAATACCTTGTCTAAATTTTTTCCGAGAATTTTGGAATTAACGGCTGATGCAATCCAGAATCCGTTATTTACACAAGAGGAATTTGAAAAGGAACAAGCCAAACTTATTGAAGGCATTAAATCGGGCGAAAATAGCGTGGCCGCTATTGCCGGAAAAGCACAAAACGCTTTGGTTTATGGAAAAAATCACCCTTATGGTGAATTTGAAACTGAAACTACTGCTAAAAATGTAACATTGGCCGATGTTCAAAATTTTTATGCCACTTATTTCAAACCAAACAATGCCTATTTGGTCATTGTGGGTGATGTTACTTTTAAAGACGTGAAAGCACAAGTATCCAAACATTTCAACAACTGGAAAAAAGGAACAATTCCTGCCTATGAAATTCCAAAAGTAACGGACGTTGCCAAAACCGAAATTAACTTTATTGATATGCCAAACGCAGTTCAGTCGGATATCGCGGTTATAAATACAGTAGATTTAAAAATGAGCAATCCCGATTATTTTGCGGCTTTATTGGCCAATAAAATTTTCGGCGGTGGCGGTGAAGGTCGTTTATTTTTGAATTTGCGTGAGGACAAAGGATATACTTACGGCGCCTATTCAAGAATTGGAAACGATGAAAGAACTGCGGCTACATTTAAATCTTCTGCTTCTGTAAGAAATATGGTTACAGACAGTGCTGTGGTTGAATTTATGAAAGAAATCAAAACTTTTAGAGACACCAAAGTTACTGATGAAGAATTAAAAAATGCAAAAGCGGCTTATATCGGAAGTTTTGTGATGGCGCTTGAAAATCCTTCAACCGTAGCCAGTTATGCCTTAAACATTGTCACTAAAAAATTACCGCAAGATTTCTACGAAACATACCTGCAAAAAATAAATGCGGTAACCGTTGATGATGTTCAACGCGTGGCCCAAAAATATTTTAGCGAAGAAAACGCAAGAATCGTTATTGTTGGAAAAGCGCTGGATGCTTTGCCAAATCTTGAAAAATTGCCTTATGCCATCAATTATTTTGATAAGGAATCAAATGCCGCTTCAAAACCGGAAATGTCTAAACCAATTCCAAGCGGCGTAACCAAATTAACAGTTTTGGACAATTTCTTTAATGCTATTGGCGGTGCCGCTAAAGTAAAAGCGTTAAAAAGCACTTCGGCTACTTATGAGGCAAATGCTATGGGAAGCGTAATATCAACTACTGAAAAGAGAACCTCAGAGAAATATGCCAATGAAACCAGTATGGGCGGAAATGTTGTTGCTAAAATTGTAATGACTAAAGATGGCGTGTTTATGAATAAACAACCATTGCCAGCGCCAATGGCCGGTGAAATGTCTTATACTATAGGAACATTTTTAGAAATGGGCTTGTTAAACAATGAAAATTCTAAACTTACAGGTATCGAAATTGTTGACGGTAAAGATGCTTATGTAATTTCAACCAAAGGTGAAATTGTTTCATCATCCGTTTATTTTGATGTTGCCAGCGGATTAAAAGTGAAGGAATTGCAAGTAATCACCATGCAAGGCCAAACTCAAAATCAGGAAGCCACTTTCAGCAATTACCAAGAATTTAACGGCATTAAATTTCCTGGCACAAAAACAGGAAGTTTAGGACCACAAACAGTTGAATTTAAATTAATAGGCGCAAAAGTAAATGAAGGCGTTACTGAAGCTGATTTTCTATAAATAAAATTTCAAATTGATTTTAAAAACGGCTCGAGAAATTGAGCCGTTTTTTATTTGGCCTTATTGGCCAAGTATACGCCAACCAAAATCACAAAACCTGAGAAGAACTGCAAAAATGAAATTTTCTCTCCATCTAAAATCCCCCAAGTAATGGCAACAACAGGAATTAAATAAGTGACGGAAGATGAAAATACCGGAGTCGACAATTGGATTAATCGGTTAAACATTATGGTTGCGATCCCGGTGCCAACAACCGCCAATATCGAAACATAAACCAATGAAGATCTTGTAACGTCATTTATTTCAACAGTTTGAAAAAAGCCTGATAACCATAATACTATAAATACAGGAACAATTAAAATTGCAAAAATCCCAACGGTGATGCTTAAAGCATCTAAGTCGTGTAAATACTTTTTGATGAGATTCACATTAAAGGCATAGCCAACGGAAGCGATGATTACAAATCCCATATACAAGTATTCCTGCTCTTGATGAATTTGCGCGCCCTCCAAAATTAGCATTACTGTACCAACAAATCCAATTAACACACCTATAAGCTGTCTTCTTTTAAATGTAAACCCAAATACCATCGCGCCAAAAAGCAAGGTATTTAAGGGTGTTAAAGCGTTTAAAATTGAAGCGATTGAACTGTCGATTTTTTGAAGCGCAAAAGAAAATAAAAATACTGGGAAAAAAGAACCCAATAAAGCATTTAGCGCCAAAAACTTCCAATGCCGCTTTTCAATTTTAAGCAATCTGTTAAACCCAATCAGCAACAAAAAAACTGCGGTGATTATAATTCTAAATGCCCCAACTTGGATTGGTGTTAATCCGATCAAAGCTTTTTTCATCAAAATAAAGGAACTTCCCCAAATTAATGAAAGCGCAATTAAGTAAATCCAGCGTAATTTCCTGTTTTCCATTTAAAATAAAATGCAAAAATCGCATAAATATTCGGATTTAAATTTATTAGTTTTAACTTTGCAAAATCAAATAAACTGAAACCAGTTATGAAAAAAGTAATGTATATTTTATCTATAGCTTTTGTATTATTATCTTGTAATGACACCAAAAAAGAGGTGTCTGATGAGAAATCCGGTATTGAAAAACAAGAAGTTGCAGCCAATTACAGGATCATTGAAGTCGAAATTGAAGGAATGACCTGTGAAATAGGCTGCGCCAAAACAATTGAGTCGAAATTATCAAAAACTGAAGGCGTTACCTACTCAAAAGTAAACTTTGAAAACAAAGTTGGAAAATTCACTTATGATGAAAATAAAATTAGTCAGGAAGGTATTGCCGAAAAGATAGCAGGAATTGGCGGAGGCGCTTTATATAAAGCCACTAAAATCACTGAAATTGAAGAAATTAATGCAATTAAAGAAAATAAATAATATTTTTTTTAATTATTAACAAATTTGTTGTTAATTTGCACTAACAATAAAAAATCATATCAAAAATGAAACAATTTAAATTTTTTATAGCAATTGCACTTTTTGTAAGTGTATTTGCTGTTTCTTGTAAAGAAACACCTAAAGAAGAAGCTCCTGCTGTTGAAGTAACTGTTGAAGAAGCTCCTGCTGTTGAAGTTGAAGTAGCTGTTGACACAGTAGCTGTTACAGTTGAAGAAACTCCTGCTGAGTAATTTTTTCTTTAAAGAATCTAAAAGCTTCAGACTACTGAAGCTTTTTTTATGCCTTATATTTTCTTAAAGAGTCGTATAAAAATAACAAACCCATAAAATATAGTAAGCCTATCAATTGGTGGCTTACGCCAAAAAACAGCGGAATTTCACCTTCAACATTTAAAACGGTCAAAATTCCCAATACAATTTGAACCCAAACCAATATTAAAGTGCTGTTTAACCATTTCTTAGAAGCTTTTTCCACCTCATTTCTCAATTTAAAAAATAGATAAATTGTTGCGGCAACCAATATATAAGCCAACATTCTGTGCGTAAATTGAATCAATGCCGGTGCAAATAAATAAGAATCGTAATTAATCATATTGTGCCATTGCCAATTTGACGGATTCGACAAAACGCCGGGAACAAATTCCCCATTCATATCTGGCCAGGTAGGATAATACAATCCGGCGCGCATTCCTGCCATAATACCTGCAACTATCATTTGTACAATTGCAATGCCTATAACATATGAAACTATTTTTTTTGAAGGTATGATTTTATTACTTCCCAATAAATATACATCAGAAACAGTTTTAACCATGGCCCAGATCACCAAAACAGCCAGCGTAAAATGAATGGTCAATTTATAGGCATTTACCCAGGGCCTGTTTATCAAGCCGCTCTGAACCATAATCCATCCCGCAGAAGCGGTTAATATGGTTAACAAAATAACAATGCCCAATCGCTTTATGAGGTAAAAATCGATTTGTTTTTTAGCCACAAAAATGATAAAGGGAATTAAAAAAACAAAGCCGAGCGAACGCACCCAGAGGCGGTGAAAATATTCCCAGAAATAAATAAATTTAAACTCCTGTATTGTAAATGACGAATTAATTTTATGGAACTGGGGAGTTTCTTTATAAAGTTCAAATTCATTTACCCATGCTGAGGCACTTAAAGGCGGAATAACCCCTGTGATAATGTCCCATTTGGTAATGGAAAGCCCGGATCCGGTTAAACGAGTGATGCCTCCTATCACAACTTGGCCAATTAACATAATCAAACCGATGATAAGCCAAATTCTGATGGTTTTTGTATATTTAAAGTTGTTGCTTGTCAGTTTTTCCATTCCAGGGTTTCAATTAAATGAATGATGTCTTTTTCAACATATTTTATTGCCGGCACAATAGAATCGTAATTTGGCCGGGCATAAAAATATAAGGCGCCGGAAAGCACATGTTTCACGCTGTCGGTTGCCCTAAATTGAATATTTGTGGCAACATTTCCTTCAATATGGTACAGTTTCGCAAAAACTCTTTTTCTTAAGTTTTCATAAGGAACCGCATTAATAGCATCGGCTTTTATGGTATGTTCAAAAGTCAGTTTTTCAACTTCTCTCATAATTTCATCTAGGTTATTATTTACAGGCCGATAAGTTATGTGAACTGTGGCTTTTAACTGTGGATATTCAATACTTGCCCAATAATTATTTTTGAAATTGATTTTTGCCTGATCAGATATTTCAAAAATGAAAGGGCCGTCAGATTCGATTTTTTTATAGCTTGCTTCCGGATATTGGAGTTTTAAATAAGGCGCAGGTTTTGGCAACGTTTCTTTTCCGCAGGAAACCCATACAAATGCCAAAAAAATTATTGCGCAAAAATTTCTCATTTATTCCTTTACAAATGCTCGATCAATGGTTACCTTTACCTGTTTTATTCTTTTTTTGTCCATGATTTCAACTTTAAATGAATACTCAAAAAAAGTAATTATTTCCTGTTTTCTTGGAAATCTTCCGTGAATTTCTAAAATAAATCCAGCCAATGTTTCCGACTCTCCTTTATTTTCCTCAAATAAACTGGAATCATCCATTTCTAAAATTTTATAGAAATCTTTAAGGTTAATTTTTCCGTCAAACAAAAAATTATTTTCGTCAATCATCGTATAAGGCGCGTCATCCTGATCATATTCATCACTGATATCGCCAACAATTTCCTCAATCACATCTTCCAACGTAACAATACCGCAGGTTCCTCCGTATTCATCAACTACAATGGCCAAATGATTTTTCTTTTCCTGAAATTCCTTCAGCAAATCGTCCAGCTTTTTATTTTCAGGAACAAAATACGGTTCTCTTATTAATTTTTGCCATTCAAAATTTTTGACATCTATATAAGGCAATAAATCCTTAGCGTATAAAACACCTATTATTTCATCAATACTTTCATCATAAACCGGAATTCTTGAAAAACCTTCGTTTACAATTTTCGCAACTACATTTTCATAGATTTCTTCTTTTGAAAGCGCAAAAATATCAATGCGGGGCGTCATAATTTGCCCTGTTTCCGTATTTCCAAAACTTACGATTCCCTGCAAAATTTTCTGGTCATCCTTGGTAGTGGTTTCGTTGGATGTTAGTCCGAGTGCCTGCGATAATTTTTCAACTGACAAACTCGATTTCTGTTTCCCTAAATTATTTTCAATAATCTTGGTCAGGCTCAATAACGGAAAACTGATAAATGAAAGTAACGACACTAAAATTTTAAGAGGATAAACCATAATTACAGCAAACTTCATAGAATTTCTGGAAGCGTACAATTTTGGCAGAACTTCCCCAAAAAGCAAAATTAAAAAGGTAACTAAAACAACTTCAATCAAAAATTTCAATAAGCCAGAGGCTATTTCAGTAAATAAAAAATCACCTATATACGCAAAAATCAACACAATTAGAATGTTGATGAAATTGTTTGAAACTAAAATGGTAGCCAGCAATCTTTTTGGCCGTTCAAGCAATAAAACTACAGCTTTTTCTTTGCTGTATTTTGATTCAGCGGCTCTGCTGATATCCGTTTGGGAAAGTGAAAAAAAGGCGACTTCAGCACCAGAAATTAACGCGGAAAGTATGAGCAATAAAAAAAGTATAAGAATACTAAGCGCTTCTGATAAAAAAGCTGCAGATAAAAAAATAGATAAAATCGTGGGTTCAGGATCCAACTTAAATAAATTTAATTAAACTTTAGAATGGCAAATCATCCTCTTCTTGTTCATTTTTGGCAACACCTTGTGAAGGCTCCGATGGTTTTGCATCCATCTGCGGAGCAGGCGCATTCAATTCTTTTTTGGTGGTTAAAAAGGTCATCTCAACCACATGAATTTCAGTGATATATCTTTTTGTATGATCTTCACCTTCCCATTGTCTTGTTTTTATACGGCCTTCCACATAAACTTTATCTCCTTTAGATAAATATTTTTCACAAATTTCAGCCAATTTATTCCTAACTACAATATTATGCCATTCTGTAGTGGTAACTTTTTCTCCGGTTTGTTTATTTGTATAGGTTTCATTTGTTGCAATTGGAAACCGCCCAATAGCATTTCCGCCCTCAAAATAATGCATTTTAACCTCATCACCTAAATGTCCTATCAGTATTACTTTATTTATTGTCCCAGCCATTTTTTTAAGTATCAATTAAGTAACAAAAGTACTAAAAAATTTAGTCGGATTTGTAACGATTCAAAAAATTATCAATCAATGCAGACACCGGATATTTCTCTACTGCTTTCCAAGGAATTGAAAAATGGTCTGATGCTGTTGTGGTTACCACCCAAAATTTTGTGTGAATATGTTGGTGCGTTAATTTGTGTACAAGCACATCATTGTCAAAAAGCTTAACCTTTGCGGATAAACCATCAAACAGTTCCTTAAATATGGCATGTTCCGTAATCGCCTCCATATCAATAACATCATCTGTTTCAATTAACGGAAACTCATAAAGATTTCGCCATATTCCCGCTTCACGCTTCACAATTTTGGTTTTATGGTCACTTGAATGGACAACCAAATAATTGAAATACCTTGTTCTAATTTTAGCTTTCTTTTCTTTAACCGGCAGTTTTTTAATACTATTGTTAGCTACGGCAAAACAACTGCTGTTTAAAGGACAAATTTCACAATCGGGATTGCCGGGTTTACACATCAGCGCGCCAAATTCCATAATGGCCTGGTTGTGCGTGCCCGGATTATTTTCATCAATTAACTGTTGCGCCAATTGTTTAAATATTTTAATTCCTGCGGAAGAATTTATGGCAGTATCTATGCCGAAATAACGAGATAAAACTCGATAAACGTTCCCGTCAACCACCGCTGTTGGCTCATTAAAACAGACGGAAGCAATTGCAGAAGCTGTATAATCGCCAACGCCTTTGAGCTTCAAAAGCTCTTTATAAGAAGCAGGGAAATTGCCATTTAAATCATTTACAATGTATTTTGCGGAAAAATGCAAGTTTCTGGCTCTGGAATAATAACCCAAACCCTGCCAAAGTTTTAAAACTTGCTCTTCAGATGCTATTGCCAAATCGAAAACAGTGGGAAAATTATTGATAAACCGTAAATAATACGACGTTCCCTGTTCAACGCGCGTTTGCTGCAAAATAATTTCTGACAGCCAAATGGTGTATGGATCCAAAGTGTTACGCCAGGGCAGATTTCTTTTATTATGTAAATACCAGTATGTTAATTGTTTAGAGAAAATCATTCCATTTTTTATAAAATACAATGATACATCTTTTAATTAATTAAATTTTAGTGAATTAACTTTTTGAATTTCATTATTATATCATATATTTGCCGTCTTAATTTTATAATAACATATAACCCATATTAAAAATGACGAAAGCAGAAATCGTATCAAATATTGCAGACAGATCTGGAATAGAAAAAGCAGATGTTTTAGCAACTGTTGAAGCGTTCATGGAAGAGGTAAAAAATTCCTTAGAAAAAGGAGACAATGTTTATTTAAGAGGTTTTGGAAGTTTTATCATCAAAACAAGAGCCGAAAAAACAGGAAGAAACATTTCAAAAAACACCACTATTAAAATTCCAGCTCACAACATCCCCTCGTTTAAGCCCGCAAAAGTATTTGTGGAAGGAGTTAAAAGTAAGGTAACCGTATAACCTGTTTCAACGTAGGTTAAAGAATATTTATTAATTTAAAAAAACAACTTTTAATTATGCCAAGCGGTAAAAAAAGAAAGAGAGCGAAAATATCGACTCATAAACGTAAAAAAAGAGCAAGAGCAAACAGACATAAAAAGAAAAAGTAAGCAAAGCTTACTTTTTCTTTTCAATTTTAAAGTTCATTGAAATAAATATTTGCAGTTCATGCAAATATTGTTGGGTATAATACCCTGTAAAACTTAGTATAAATCGTTCAAATAAGTAATTATTTGAACACAAAACAATTCAGAGTGAAAACAGAATTAATAATTAGGTCAAACTTCTCTGATATTGATTTTGCCTTATTAAAAGATGGCAGATTAACGGCACTAAACAACGAATCCACTGGCAATAATTTCTCCGTAGGAGATATTTTTTTAGCCAGAATCGGCAAAGTACTATCTGGTTTAAACGCATCATTTGTTAATGTTGGTTATGAAAAAGACGGTTTTTTGCATTATCACGATTTAGGTGCACAACTGCTATCCTTAAATAAATTTATAAAAGGTATCACTACAGGTAAAATTAAAGATTTCACATTAAAGAATTTTCAACTGGAAAAAGATATTGACAAAAACGGAAGTATTGTTGATGTGTTGAAAACAGGTCAAAGTTTATTAGTACAAATTGTAAAAGAACCCATATCTACCAAAGGTCCGCGGATGAGTTCAGAGATATCCATAGCGGGTAGATATTTGGTATTGGTTCCTTTTTCAGACAGGGTTTCAGTTTCTCAAAAAATAAACGATCCCGAAGAAAAAGAACGATTAAAAAGACTGATCAAAAGCATTAAACCTAAGGGTTTTGGCGTAATTATCAGAACTGTAGCCGAAAATAAAAAAGTTGCAGAACTGGATAAAGATCTTCAAAATTCTTTAGAACGATGGGTTGCCATGTGTAAACAAATAGTTACCGTAAAAGCACAACAAACACCCGTTAAAGTTTTAAGTGAATTAAACAGAGCCTCCTCTATTTTAAGAGATTTGTTTAATGATTCGTTTACAAGTATTGTAACAAATGACGAAATTCTGTATTTAGAAATTAAAGAATATTTACAAGAAATCGCGCCTAAAAAAGAGAATATCGTGCAACTATACAAGTCACAAGTCCCTATTTTTGAAAAACATGGAATTGAACGCCAAATAAAAACATCATTTGGACGAACAGTTTCCATGAGTAAAGGAGCTTATTTGGTTATTGAACATACCGAAGCACTTCACGTAATTGACGTAAACAGTGGAAATCGTTCAAACAAAGCCAACACACAAGCTGACACAGCACTTGAGGTTAATTTAATTGCAGCGTCAGAGATTGCAAGACAATTACAATTGCGTGATATGGGAGGTATTATTGTTGTTGATTTTATTGACATGAATTCCCCTGAACACAGGCAAAAACTTTTCGATCATTTAAAGGCTGAAATGGAATTTGACAAAACCAAGCACAAAATATTGCCTCCAAGCAAGTTTGGGTTGGTACAAATTACCAGACAACGCGTAAGACCGGAAATGGTTATAAAAACACAAGAACCAAACCCTAGTGGGATTGGCGAAGTTGAATCTCCAATTATTTTATTGGACAAAATCGAATCTGAACTTGAAAGACTTGTGAGTTCAGAAGCGCATGTAAATATTACCTTAAATACGCATCCTTTTATTGTTGCTTATTTAAAAAAAGGATTTCCATCCATACAAATGTTGTGGTTTTTTAAATATAAAAAGTGGATTAAAATTTTACCTAGAATTACCTACCAATATTTAAGATTTGATTTTACCGACAATGAAGGTAAAATAATTGACTAAATAAGGCATCAATATCTAAAAAGTCCTGCAAAAATTTTGCAGGACTTTTTTTTAAAACCAATACCCAACGTTAAAATACCAATAATTTTCCTTGTGATCCGGCGACCAGGTGTAATTAAACTCTATGGGGCCCAAAAAAGTATCCAAGCCATAACCAAGCATATAACCGGACTTTGTGTCTTCAAAGATCCTTCCTTCATTAAATAAATCACTTCCTACCCTCGCATAATTTGCTGTAGTCATCAAATAATTTTTAGGCAAAAACTCATACCTGAACATAAACGTTGACCGCAAAAAGGAATTTCCGCTTAGTGCAGCGTAATCGTAACCGTTAAAAGGAATAAAAGTGTTTATAAAATTTTCTCCGTAGCCACCAACATTATAATCTAATGCCCTATTTAAATTTTCTCCTATAGTTATTCCAGCCTCAGAAACAAAGTGGGTTGTCAACTTATCAAAAAAAGTGTGTGCAAAGCCAATTTTTCCTTTTAAATGGGAAAAGGAAACAAAATTATTGTTATAGTCTGATGAGCTTAAATGCCACCTAAAATCAACATCTAAATAAGCGCCTTCTTTTTGAAAATATTTTTTATCATAAGTGTCAATTTTTAAATAAGCGATTAAATTTAGATAGTTTGACTTGTCAAAAATTAGTTTTCCTGCATCAGCCGCTTCAGCATCTTCCAAAGAAGAAATGGTTTCGGAAAACACTTTGATTCTTTTAAATTCGCCACCTGCACCAATGGCAAATTTCCTTCCAAATACTGTTTGAACATAAATCTGATTGGTGAAATCCTGATAATTTAAATTTATTTTATTGATGTTGGCCTCATCAAATTTAATGTTTGCGGTAAAATTATTATACCTTGATTTTATGCCAAAACTCCAATAAAATCCATTGTCAATAAAGTAATCAAAATTATACCGCAAATTATCGCCTAATATTAAATCCGCTGATAACATATCATTATTGGCAATAATATGTTTTGTCGTATAATTTAGTAAAATTGAAGTTTTATATAAATCATCATAATGCCCGCCTAATTTTAAAAAATTTGAAAGTTGGTTTTCTTTTACTTCGAGATTTAAAATACAACCGTCACTTTCATGAATAATTTGATATTGTATATATTCAAAATTACCTGTAGCCGATAAATTATTAATGCCTGAAACTACTTTTCCGTAATCTGTAATTTCATTAATTTTAATATTTAGCTTCCCTACAATATAAGCGCGGGTATAATAGTTATTCCCATCAATTTCAATATTTTTAATGCCAAATTCTTTAATTTGCAATAAATCAGTTTTTTGGTTTTCCCTTTGAATTTGCCTTGCTGCAATAGCTTTTAACTGATACATATTTTCACGTGCTGCCATATTTCCTTCTGCCATAATTTCTTTAGCTTTATCAAAGGAAACCACGTTAAAATTTTTCATATCAGGTTTTATCACCAAATCCAAACTGTCATATTTATGTTCCATGGATTTATACATTTGAAATCCAACAATTTGATTTAATATTTTTACTGCAGAGTTTAATTGTTCTTTGCTTTCCAATCCGCTTTGTATATCAACGCCAATAACAACATCTGCTCCCATTGCTTTTACTTCTGCTACCGGGAAATTATTGGTAACGCCACCATCTGTCAGTAATTTTCCGTCAATTTCAACCGGCGCCAACAACGTTGGAAATGCACCGCTCGCCAAGATGGCTTCTGGTAAAAACCCATTCCTTAAAATCTCCTGTTTCCCAGTTTCCAAATTGGTGGCAATGCAAACAAATGGGATTGGCAACTTGCTAAAATCACTAATGCTATTCACGTGCTGCGTTAAACTGGTCAATAAATTAAGTACATTTTGGCCATTTGACAAGGCGGTAGGCATACCAACTTTTCCTTTTTTTATGGGTACGGTGAGAATATATTTTTCACTATGCTCCTTATCATAAAATGGTTTTGATTTCCGTGGTAAATTATCAGTTAAAATTTTATTAAAGTTGGTTAATCCTATAATGGAATCCAGTTGATGTGCGCTATAACCAGCGGCGTATAAACCGCCAATAATAGCTCCCATACTGGTGCCACCAATATAATCTATGCGCACGCCGGCCTCTTCCAACACTTTTAAAACTGCCACATGGGCAAATCCTTTTGCGCCCCCGCCGCTGAGCACCAAACCTACTTTTACGTCTTCCTTTTCAACAACTTCTTGTGAAAATGACAGAGTCATTGAAAATAGAAAAGCAAATAAAAAAACTCTACGCATCAACTTTTATTTTTTTTGAAAATAATTATAAATAATATCGGCTTTCGATTTTCCCAAAACTTGCACCAAATCTTCAAGCGGGGCTGTTTCAGCTCTTTTCAAAGATTTAAAATGTTTTAATAAAGATACAATAGTTTGCTTACCAATTCCTGAAATTTGTTCCAATTCATTAACCAACAAATTTTTACTTCTTTTATTTCGATGATGCGTAATGCCAAATCTATGGGCTTCATTGCGCAATTGCTGGATAATTTTTAGGGATTCCGAAGTTTTGTTTAAATATAAAGGCACAGGATCATTTGGATAATAAATTTCTTCCAGGCGCTTCGCGATTCCAATAATGGCAATCTTATGACGAAGCCCGAGTATATCCAAACTTTTTAAGGCCGAAGATAATTGTCCTTTGCCACCATCAATCACAATTAACTGTGGCAATTCCTGGCCTTCATCCTGCAATCTTTTATATCTTCTAAAAACAACTTCTTCCATAGAAGCAAAATCATCGGGTCCTTCAACTGTTTTGATGTTAAAATTACGATATTCTTTTTTACTGGGCTTTCCATTTCTAAAAACCACGCAGGCTGCAACCGGATTGGTTCCCTGAATATTGGAATTGTCAAAACATTCAATATATCTTGGCTCTGATGTTAAACGCAAATCCTTTTGCATTTGCGCCATAATCCTGTTCACATGCTTATCGGGATCCACAATTTTAAGCTGCTTAAATTGCTCTTGCCTATAATATTTTGCGTTTCGCAGGCTCAAATCTACAATACGTTTCTTATCCCCAAGTTTGGGAACTGTTACCTTTATGTTTTCTCCCAAATCAACTTCAAAAGGCACATAAACTTCGGTCGATTGCGAATTAAATCGCTGTCTTATTTCAATAATCGCCAACTCTAACAGTTCTTTATCGGTTTCATCCAGTTTCTTCTTAATTTCAACGGTATGAGACTGAATGATAGCGCCGTTCGCAATTTTGAAAAAGTTGACATAACTGTAACTTTCATCTGAAATAATGGAAAATACATCAACATTGGTGATTGAAGGATTTACAACGGTAGATTTTGCCTGATAATTGGCCAAAACATCAATTTTCTCTTTAATTTTTTGGGCTTCCTCAAACTCCATTTCATCAGAATAATAAAGCATCAAATCGCAAAATTGATGAATGGATTCCTTAAAATTTCCTTTTACAATATTCCGTATGGCCTGAATGTCTTTGTCATAATCACTTTCCGACTGAAGTCCTTCGCAAGGTCCTTTGCAGTTTCCAATATGAAAATCTAAACAAACCGAATATTTTTGAAGTTCAACGTTTTTTTCGCTTAAATCGTAGCTGCAAGAGCGTAATTGGAAAAGTTCTTTGATCAAATCCAGCAAAGCTTTGGCCATTTTCACTGAAGGATAAGGACCGTAATATTCCGAGCCGTCTTTTATCACGTTTCTGGTCAAGAATATTCGTGGAAAACGTTCCTTTTTAATGCAAATCCACGGATAAGTTTTGTCGTCTTTCAGCATCACATTATAGCGAGGCTGGTATTTTTTGATCAGATTGTTTTCCAACAGCAAGGCATCCGTTTCCGTATCCACCACAATATGTTCAATGGTGGCAATTTTTTTGACCAGCACATTTGTTTTACCGTTTTCGTGTGTTTTATTGAAATAGGATGAAACCCTTTTCTTCAGGTTTTTGGCTTTTCCAACATACAAAATAGTGCCGTTTTTATCATAATATTGATAAACACCGGGAAGCGATGGCAAGGTTTTTATTTGAATTTCTAATTCCAAAAAGTGATTTAATTTAAAAAAATAAAATTACAGATTTTTTATTGAATTTATTGAATTTATGTTTTTCTTTTCTTAACTAACCTTTTGATTATTTTTAACAGTAAAAATGCGTATTTTTGCGAAAACAATAAAAAACCAATAAAAATATTGGTTTTTTTTAACAATAGTTAATTATTTAGACACATGAAGCACTGGAAAAAATATTCAAGAGAGGAATTGATAAAACGTATTGACGTGGCGTTGGAATCAACTATTGATTTTCAAGACAGCAAGTATTTGGGTTATCCTGTTTCTAAATTGGATGAAAGTGTATTTAATACCGGTGGCGCTTTTTTAGAAAATTCACCTTTGTTAAAAGCGTACATCGCCAATCCAAATAATATTGGTTGCCACACTTTAGGAAAGTCGGAAGTAGCTTTTAAAGGCTCTCAAGAACTCGAAAAAGAAGTGATTCAGGTGTTGGCTGTTGATATTTTTAAGGCTAAGGATAACGAATATGATGGTTATATTGCAACCGGCGGCACCGAAGCAAATATGCAGGCACTGTGGATTTACAGAAATATTTTTAAAAAGAAATACAATGCAACACTGGAGGAAATGGTTATTTTATCTTCTGAAGACACGCATTACTCCGTAAATAAAGGGTCGAATATTTTAAGTGTTACAAATGTGAGCATTCCGGTCGATTTTGATTCGAGGGAAATTAATGTTTCAGCATTAGACACCATCGTAAAAAAATTAATTGCTGAGGGAAAAAAGTATTTTATGGTCATCTCTAATATGGCTACAACGATGTTTGGTTCGGTTGATGATCCGGAGATTTACGCTAAAATATTAACAAATCACAATGTGCCGTTTAAAATACATGTTGACGGAGCTTTTGGTGGATTTATTTACCCGATTTCCAACCGACAATCGACCATTAATTTTGAAAATTCCCATATTTCCTCCATCACCATTGATGCACATAAAATGTTGCAGGCGCCCTATGGAACTGGCGTGTTTTTATGCAGAAAAGGTTTGATAGAAAATGTGCTGACCAAGGAAGCCCAATATGTTGACGGAATGGATTTGACTATGGTTGGAAGCCGCTCCGGAGCCAATGCAATTGCCGTTTGGATGATTTTATTTAGTTATGGGTATTATGGCTGGTTTGAAAAAATAAGCACGCTTTTGCTGCGTACCGAATGGTTTTGCACTCAATTAGATGAATTAAATATCGCCTATTACAGAAATCCGTTTATGAACATTGTCACCATAAAATCGGAATTTGTTCCTGAACATATTGCACAAAAATTCGGATTGGTTCCGGAGACTCACGAAGGAGGCAACAACTGGTACAAAGTAATTATGATGAGCCACGTTGAAATTGACGATTTGTCTAAATTTGTGGAGGAATTAAAAAATAGTCTTAAAAGCGAAAAATAGCTTAAATTTTTTAAATTAATAGCCGAATAATCCCGCCTTAAAATCATCCCAATGAGAAAATATTTCTCTAAAAACTAAAAATGTAATTACAAAGACTATTAAGCTGATATAGATTTTGTTTCTCTCTTTCATTTTAAGTCCATTTATTTTCAATAGAATGATTTCTAAATTTATTTGACAATCGACTTTAACAATAACTTTTTAGTTTATTCATTCGCTAAAGTAGTCTCAGAAGCGCCAACTTCTTCAATTTGCTCTTCTTTTGGGAATGCTTTTTTATTGAAGAAAATTAAAATACCTACCGCAATAGAAATCGAAGCGTCTGCGATGTTGAAAATAGCATTGAAAAAAGTGAATGGTTTTCCGCCCCAAAAAGGAAGCCAGCTTGGCAAATCACCGCTCCAGATAGGAAAATAAAGCATATCCACAACTTTCCCGTGAAATAAGGTTCCGTAAGGTTTTTCTGCAAATAACGTGGCAACAGCGTTTCTTGGCGTATCGAAAATAACGCCGTAAAAAACAGAATCTATGATATTTCCCATCGCTCCGGCAAATATTAACGAAATGGCCACAATTAAAATGGAAGGTGCATTCTTTTTAACAGAACTATACAACCAATAACCTATTCCAACAATGGCGAACAATCTAAAAACCGTCAAAAACAATTTACCGGTTCTGCCGCCAAATTCAGCGCCCCAGGCCATCCCGTTATTTTCAATAAAATGAATGCGAAACCAGTCAAAAACAACCACCTCTTCACCATACAAAAAATTCGTTTTTATATATATTTTGCTAATTTGATCAATTAACAATATTAAAACGATGATAATGATGGGTTTTTTCAATGGTGTGGATTTTATTTAAACGTAATGAAAAAACGAAGCTTCAACGCATTGAAGCTTCGCAATAGAATTATAACTTACTAATTTATTGTTGCATATTTTTCGCCTCAATACTCAAGGTGGCGTGCGGCACTAATCTTAAACGTTCCTTTTGGATTAATTTACCGGTTACGCGGCAAATTCCGTAGGTTTTGTTTTCAATGCGCTGCAAGGCATTTTTTAAGTCGCGAATGAACTTTTCCTGACGAATCGCCAACTGCACATTTGCTTCTTTTGACATAGTTTCTGAACCTTCTTCAAAAGCCTTAAAAGTAGGTGAAGTATCATCAGTGCCGTTATCGCTATCGTTTTTAAAAATACTTTTTAAGAGCGCCAAATCTTCTTCGGCACGCTCTTTTTTTAGCAAAATTATTTCTTTAAATTCTGCCAAATCTTTATCTGAGTATCTGTTATTTTCCTCCATAACTTAATTCTTTTCTATTAATATTTTCGTTTGCACATCGTCAAAAGCAATTTCTGTACCATTTTCCAATTCATCAACAAAAACGAGTTCTCTCGTCAATGTTTCGGTTTTAATATACTGTTCATTCGCTGCAATTGAGCGCTCTAATATATCATTTTTTCGAATAACTAAGGTAATTTTGTCGGTAACTTCCAAACCAGAATCCTTGCGTAAATTCTGTACCCTGTTCACCAACTCCCTTGCATTGCCTTCCATCCTTAAATCCTCTGTAATTGTAATGTCTAACGCCACTGTTAAAACTCCTTGGTTAGCCACCAGCCAGCCTTCAATATCCTGCGACGTAATCTCAACTTCCTCAAGTTTTAAATTTACGACTTTCTCATTGATAACCAACGATATTTCTTGCTGTTTTTCAACAGTTGCAATGTCATCTTGCGTTAAATTCTGAATGGCTTCCGAGATTATTTTCATCTCTTTTCCAAACCTTGGACCCAACACCTTAAAATTGGGTTTTATGGTTTTTACCACGATTCCTGAAGCATCATCAATCATTTCAATTTCTTTCACGTTCACTTCCGATTTTATCAAATCTGCCACCGCTAAAATTTCTTCCCGTTCTTCTTCATTTAACACCGGAATCATAATTCTTTGCAAGGGCTGACGCACTTTAATCATTTCCTTTTTTCGCAATGATAAAACCATAGAGGCTATTTTTTGGGCCTGTTGCATTTTGTGCTCTAACTTACTGTCAACTAAACCTTCATCATATGCAGGAAAATCTGCTAAATGTACGGATTCAAATTTTTCTTTTTCAGAAACATTTGTTAAATCTTTGTAAAGATTGTCCATAAAAAATGGTGCAATCGGTGATCCTAATTTAGCCACTGTAAGCAAACAAGTATAAAGTGTTTGATAGCCCGAAACTTTGTCTTTTTCATAATCGCCTTTCCAAAAACGTCTTCTGCTTAAGCGCACAAACCAGTTGCTCAAATTTTCTGAAACAAAATCCTGAATGGCACGGGCCGCTTTTGTTGGCTCATAATCTTCATAAAAACTTTCTGTATTTTTTACCAAGGTATTCAGTTCGGATAAAATCCAACGATCAATTTCAGGTCTTTCATCCAAAGCAATTTCTTCTTCGGAATATGAAAAATTATCCAAATTGGCATACAAAGCAAAAAACGAATAGGTATTGTAAATTGTTCCGAAGAATTTTCTCCGAACCTCATCGATTCCTTCCAAGTCAAATTTTAAATTGTCCCACGGATTTGCATTCACAATCATATACCAACGTGTGGCATCTGCGCCATATTTGTCCATCGTTTCAAAAGGATCAACAGCATTTCCCAAACGTTTCGACATTTTTTTGCCGTCCTTGTCCAACACCAATCCGTTTGATACCACATTTTTATAAGCAACAGAATCAAAAACCATAGTTGCTATTGCGTGAAGCGTGTAAAACCAACCTCTTGTTTGGTCAACACCTTCCGCAATAAAATCGGCCGGGAAGAATTTATTATTGTCTATCAACTCTTTGTTTTCGAACGGATAATGCCATTGTGCATAAGGCATAGAACCGGAATCGAACCAAACATCAATCAAATCTGCTTCGCGTTTCATTGGTTTTCCCGAAGCCGAAACCAAAACAATTGCATCAACCACATTTTTATGCAAGTCGATTTTGTCATAGTTTTCTTCGCTCATATTTCCCACTTCAAAATCGGCAAAAATAGCGGCTTTCATCATTCCTGCTTCAACGGCACGTTGCATTTCGGCCATCAATTCTTTAACCGAGCCAATAAAAATTTCTTCAGTTCCGTCTTCCGTCCGCCAAATTGGCAAAGGAATTCCCCAGTAACGGGAACGCGACAAATTCCAGTCGTTGGCATTTTTTAACCAGTTGCCAAATCGGCCTTCACCGGTTGATTTTGGTTTCCAGTTAATGGTATTGTTCAAATCGAACATACGATCGCGCTTGTCGGTCACTTTTATAAACCAGGAATCCAGCGGATAGTATAAAACCGGTTTGTCGGTTCTCCAGCAATGCGGATAACTGTGTCTGTATTTTTCTACGTTGAATGCTTTGTTTTCTTCTTTTAACTGTATGGCAATATCTACATCCAAAGAGCGCTCTGGCGCTTCACCATCTTCATAATATTCGTTTTTCACGTATTTCCCGGCATATTCAGCCATCTGCTTGGTGAATCTTCCCTGTAAATCAACCAACGGAACCGGATTCCCATTATCATCCAACACCAACATTGGCGGCACTTCAGGCGAAGCCTGTTTTGCCACCATCGCATCATCTGCCCCAAAAGTTGGTGCCGTGTGTACAATTCCAGTACCGTCTTCAGTAGTCACAAAATCCCCTGAAATTACCCTAAATGCATTTTCTGGATTTTTATAAGGAAGCGCATAGGGCATCAATTGCTCATATCTTAATTCAACCAAATCGGCTCCTTTACATTCTCCAATAATAAAATAGGGTATTTTTTTATCGTTTTGCTGATATTCAGAAAGCTGACTTTCATTTTCAACAGCTAAGAATTTGCCTGAAAATTGTTTGCTCACAAGTGCTTTTGCCAAAATTACTTTTATAGGCTCAAATGTATACTGGTTAAAAGTGGAAACCAAAACATAATCAATCTTTTTTCCAACCGTAAGCGCAGTGTTTGATGGCAATGTCCAAGGCGTTGTGGTCCACGCCAAAAAGTAAGTATTGTCCCATCCTAAATCCTTCCCAAAGGGATTCGCTTTTAAATCCTGTGTTAAAACTCCCTTTCCTTCGGAAAGGGCTGGGGATAGGACTTTAAATTGCGCAACAACCGTAGTGTCTGTAATATCCTGATAAGTTCCCGGCTGGTTTAATTCGTGTGAACTCAAGCCCGTACCCGCTTTTGGCGAATAAGGCTGAATGGTATATCCTTTGTAAATCAATCCTTTTTTATACAATTGTGCCAGCAACCACCAAACCGTTTCCATGTATTTTGGTTTGTAGGTCACGTAAGGATCTTCCATATCTACCCAATAGCCAATGCGTTTGGTTAAATCATTCCAAACATCGGTATAGCGCATTACGGCATTTTTACAGGCTTCATTGTAGTCTTCTACAGATATTTTTTTGCCAATATCTTCTTTGGTAATTCCCAATTCTTTTTCAACACCCAATTCAATTGGCAAACCGTGCGTATCCCATCCAGCTTTTCGTTTTACCTGAAATCCCTGAAGGGTTTTGTAACGGCAAAAAATGTCCTTTATGGCACGAGCCATCACATGGTGAATTCCCGGCAATCCGTTTGCCGATGGCGGTCCTTCATAAAATACAAAGGATTTATTCTCGTCTCGTGTGCTAATGCTTTTTTCGAAAATATGTTCCGCTTCCCAAAATGCCAAAGTCTCTTCTGCTACTTTGGTGAGGTCCAATCCTTTATATTCTCTAAATTTTTTGCTCATTTTATGCCCTTAAATCAATTAGTGTGCGAAATTACGGATTTTATTGAAAATATCATTTCAATAATTGTAAAAAAAATACCGACCAATTTTAAGCTGAAATTGAAGCTATTTTGTTCAAAATGTAAAATAAAATATTAATAAACTTGGGCATTCCCGCCGAAAAAGCGGTCGTGCTTTCACTACTCGCTTTTTTTGGCTGCGAAAAGCATCCAAAAAATAGCTCAAACATACCGTTCAATCACTAACGCGCATTGAATAACTTATTAAAATACAGCTAAAAACAAAAAATAATCAGCAGTATTCAATTGAATATCATATCTTTAAAAACGAAAAAGACAATCATCTAATTATTAAAAAATCGCTATGGAATTACAACTCATTCAAAACAAAATTTATAAAATACGCGGGCAACGCGTAATGCTCGATTTCGATCTTGCAGAATTGTATGAAACCGAAACAAAAAGACTCAAAGAAGCCGTGAGAAGAAATATCGACCGTTTTCCTGATGATTTTATGTTTAAAATTTCTGAAGAAGATTATGAAAATTTGAGGACGCAATTTGCGACCTCAAACCGTGGAGGCACTCGCTATATGCCTTTCGCATTTACCGAACAAAGCCTGTCCTGAGCGGAGCCAAAGTGGTGTTGCAATGCTTTCAAGTGTTTTAAAAAGCAATACAAGTAAATATTGCAGTGATAAGGGCATTTGTAGTCCTGCGACAACATTTAGCCGATTACAAAGACTTAAAAGAAAATATCGCAGTACTTGAAAAACAAATGAACCTTAACTTTAAGGATATTAACCAGGCATTACATTATTTATTGAATAAAGACAACCAACAAATTGCACAACTTGAACGAAAACAAATTGGGTTTAATAATGACTAATTTCAAAATATTATCAGCTTTTAGACTAAAAAAACCTTACATCCCTCTTTCTTTCTGAATTTGTTCGTAAGCCATACTTACCTGCTTAAATTTTTCTTCGGCACCTTTTATATGTTCGGCTCCAAGATGCTGCAGTTTATCGGGATGGTATTTTTTCGCCATTTTTCGGTACGCCAATTTTAACTCATCATTGGTCGCCGTTTTTTCGATTTCCAAAATACGGTAAGAACTGTCTGAACTGCTGTAAAACATCGCTTTAATGGATTCAAAATCGTTCGGATTCACATACAGATAACCAGCTATGGTTTTGATGGTATTTACCTCAACTTCATGAACTGCACCGTCGGCATTTGCGATGCCAAACAAAAAATGAATCAATTGCAAACGTGAAGCATGCGTTAAATTTTGACGTATCTGGGTGCAAATTTGAGGTGTTGAGATTTCGTTGTTTTTGATAAATACCTTGAACAATTTAAACGCGTTGTTGGCGCGTTCTTCGCCATACATTCGCTTAAAATGCTCTCTTACAAATAACAATTCCCGTTCGTTTACATTTCCGTCGGCTTTAATAACCACCGATGACAATAACAATAAACTTACTTCAAAATCCCCCGATTGCACATTTGAACGCCCTGCACCGTATGATTTTGCCAATTGCAGATCTTCTTTTGAAAAACCATCAATAAAACTGCCAACCGCAAAACCTAAAATACTTCCAATTGGACCGCCAAGCGTAAAACCCAATCCTGCGCCCAACCATTTAACAAAATTTGCCATAATTTTTATTTAGTTTGCAAAGATACATTGATTTGTCAGCATCCTAAAAGTTAGTGTGGTTACAATTGTTAAAATAATTATAAACTTTTTTTATTGAGAGGATATTTAAAATTTGCGTTTAGCCGTTTCATTTTTAAACGCTTATATTTGTGCCCAAATTACGTTTAACTAAAAAAATAAAAAAATATGTATCCACCAGAATTGGTAAAACCAATGCAAGCAGAGCTAGAAAATGCAGGTTTTATGTCATTGCATACCGCTCAGGAAGTTGAAGCGGCATTAAAAAAAGAAGGCACCACATTGGTTGTCGTTAATTCGGTTTGTGGTTGTGCCGCCGGTACAGCGCGACCTGGAGCTGTTGTTTCCTTGCAATACGACAAAACACCAACAAATTTAGTGACCGTTTTTGCGGGCGTTGACAGTGAAGCTACCGCCAAAGCACGTGAAAATATGATTCCTTTTCCTCCATCATCACCGGCAATTGCCTTATTTAAAGATGGCGTTTTGGTTCATATGTTAGAGCGTCATCACATTGAAGGCAGACCTGCAGAAGTAATTGCTTCAAATTTAGCCGGAGCTTACGAAGAATACTGTTAAAAATAATTCCTTCTAAATGAAACTCATTAAAAATATTTCGAAAACGATTGCCTTATTGGCAATCGTTTTTAGTTGCACAAACAATACAGAATCAAGCAAAGAAGAAGATTTGGTGGAGCTAACTGCTTTGCAGGAAGAAATTGTGCTGTTGGTTGATTCAGGCGTTTGTTTGGAAAATTTTGATTGTGAGTACATTCCCTTCGGAAGCAAAGCTTGCGGCGGCCCAAAAACGTTTCTTGTGTACAGCACTTCAATTGATGTCGATTTACTTCAGCAAAAAGTGGCCACTTACAACGTGCTTGAAAATTCCTTCAACAAAAAATGGGGAATAATTTCAGATTGTTCTGTGCCAACGCCGCCAACAAAAGTTGAATGCGTCAACGGAAAGTGCACTACAATTTACTAATTGAGTATCATCAAACTATTACCACTGATATATTTTACTAATTGAGTATCATCAAACTATTACCACTGATATATAAATGGTTTTTATGATTTTAAGTAATATTTTTCCAACTTATGAACAACCATCAAATCATTAAAAATACCGAAGCATTCGTAAAAAATGCCTTAAAAAATGCAGAAGGCGGTCACGACTGGTTTCATATTCTGCGCGTTTGGAACAATGCAAAACTCATTGCAAAAAATGAAAATGTTGATGGATTTGTGGTGGAATTGGGTGCCTTGCTACATGATATTGCCGATTCAAAATTTCACGAAGGCGACGAAACCATCGGACCAAAAATAGCCCGTGAATTTTTAGAAAATCAACAAGTTGATGATTCAATAATTGTCCATATTGAAAATATCATCAGCAATATTTCTTTCAAGGGAGGGAATTTTGAACAAAAATTTAACTCGCCAGAGCTGCAAGTTATCCAGGATGCCGACAGATTGGATGCCATTGGCGCGGTTGGAATTGCCAGAACATTTAATTACGGCGGATTTAAAAACAGACCGCTTTACAATCCGGAAATTGCGCCTGTTTTAAATCAAACAAAAGAAGCCTATAAAAATTCAGAAGCACCGACAATTAACCATTTTTACGAAAAATTGCTGTTGTTAAAAGACAGGATGAATACGGATACGGGGAAGCAAATCGCTGCAGACAGACATATTTATATGGAGCAGTTTTTAAACCGGTTTTATGATGAATGGGAAGGAAATAAGTAAGCAATTGCAAGTGAAAATTGAAAGTTTTATATTAAAACGAAGTTTAAAAAATTTGAAAACATTAAACCTTACGTACCAATTGATTTAAAGTTATGTTAAATTTAAAAATCATTCGATAGTTTTCATATCTTTACTCTCTTTTAAAAGCTAAAACGGCAAAAGGTAAAATTAAGATTAAATGACTGTTTATAAACTTTTTACATTTTTATTTTTACTGACTGCTTCATTGGGGTTTTCCCAAACCAGTATTGAACATAAAGTTGTTAAAGGTGAAAGTATTTATGCAATCGCAAAAAAATACGATGTAAAAGAAGCGGCTATTTATGAACTAAATCCTAAGGTAAAAGGAAAATTATTAAAACTGAATAGTGTTTTAGTAATTCCTGACAACCAAGCCAATGCTGAACAAACAGCTATAAACACACCAAACGAAGACTTATATAAAGCACAAAACCACACCATTGTATCTGGGGAAACGTTGTCTAAAATTGCAAGAAAATATGGCACTACCATTAAAGAATTGGAACGTTTAAATCCAACTGTGGTAAATAAACTTCCAATTGACCATTCTTTAATTATCAGGGAAACACCACCAACCATTGAAGCTATTACAAAAGAATTTGGTGCAAATGCGATTGTTGAAAATACAGAAGAAATAGAATCAACAGAGCCTTCTAAAATTCAATTTTTAATTGATACCGCTTCAAAAAATTTAGGAACCCAATACAGAAGTGGCGGAACAACTTTTAGCGGTTTTGATTGTTCCGGATTGATATTTTCTACCTTTAAAGAAATAGACTTTACCCTGCCAAGATCGTCCAATCAACAAGCTAAAATAGGCACTAAAGTACAAAAGTCCCAAGCGCAAAAAGGTGATTTGATATTTTTTGCCACCAACAGCAAAGGCTCTATCAACCATGTTGGAATGATTACTGAAATTATTGGAGACGAAATAAAGTTTATTCACTCTTCCACATCATTGGGTGTTATTGTTTCCTCTATTAAGGAAGCTTATTATTCAAAAAGATTCAAACAAATTAACAGAGTTTTAAGCATAAAAGAAAAGGATTAATTTTCCGTAATCAGTTTTCAGTGCCGGTTGGCAGTATATTATTATTTGGCTTTCTAACTTTTTAATTTCTGACTTTATTCAAAATTAGGTTTTCGTTTTTCTAAAAAAGCCGTTGTCCCTTCTTTAAAATCGGAAGTGCCAAAACTTAATCCGAATTGTTCTATTTCAACCCCAAATCCGTTCACGCAATTGGTGTAATTTGCATTAATGGCCCTAATGGCTGCGGCAATGGCAACAGATGAATTTTGGGCGATTCGGGATGCCAATTTCTCACAAAAAGGCAATAATTCTTCTTGTTCCACCACGTAATTTACCAAACCCCATTCTTTGGCTTCAGCTGCGGAAATCATATTGGCTGTCATAATCATTTCCATGGCTTTTCCTTTTCCCACCAATTGCGGCAAGCGTTGCGTGCCGCCATAACCTGGAATAAGACCTAAAGAAACTTCTGGCAAACCCATTTTTGAGTTGGTGCTTGCCACCCTAAAGTGAGCCGCCATCGCCAATTCCAAACCGCCTCCTAAAGCAAATCCGTTTACGGCGGCAATCACAGGTGTACTCAGATTCTGGACAAAATCGAACAAGATTTTTTGACCTTTTCGTGCCAATTCCGTGCCTTTTTCAACATCAAAATTTGCAAACTCAGAAATGTCTGCACCGGCAACAAAAGCTTTTTCACCGCTTCCGGTTATAATAATCGCCTTAACATATTCATTGGTTTCTAATGCATCAAAAGCAGCATTCAATTCTTCAATGGTTTTTATGTTTAGCGCATTTAATTTTGTTGGCCTGTTGATGGTAATTAACGCAGTGTTTTCCTGTTGTGTTACAATAATATTTTCGAAGTTCATATTTTTAATTTTTAGGTAATTTAACTGTAAATACGGTTCCTACATTGGTTTGGGAAGTAAAAGTAACACTGCCTTCGTAGGCGTCAACAATGTTTTTTACCATCGCCAATCCCAATCCCATTCCGCTTGTTTTGGTGGTGAATTTAGGTTCAAAAACCTTTTCTCCGTCCGCTTCTGAAATTCCTTTGCCATTGTCGGCAATTATGATACAAATATTTTCGTGGTCTTCTGAAACGGTTACTTCCAGTTTTTTATTTTCCACATCTTCCAAAGATTGGGTGGCATTTTTAACCAAATTTGTCACAATTCTTATCACTTGTGTTTTGTCTAACTTGGCAATAATGGATTTTTCTTTGGGAAAAAATGAAATATAGTCTTCCGTAAAAATATCCAAGGCTTTTTTAACAACCTCAACAACATCAATTTCCTCTCTATTTTGGGCAGGCATATTGGCAAAATTTGAAAATGCCGATGCAATGGTGCTTAAGGTATCTATTTGCTGAATTAACATTTTACTGAATTCGTTTATTTTCTCCTGAATATTTGGATCGTTGGGATTAAATTTCTGCTGAAAACTTTGTATGGAAAGACGCATGGGCGTGAGCGGATTCTTAATTTCATGCGCCACCTGTTTTGCCATTTCCCGCCAGGCCTGTTCGCGTTCGCCTTTTGCCAATTTAACGGCACTTTCTTCCAACTCATCAACCATATCATTATAGGCATTTATCAAAGTATCTATTTCTGTGCTGGCATCTTTCAAAATAATTTTTTCATTCCGCTTGCTTAAACGCGTTTGGCTTATTTTTTCCGTAATGGCTTTTAATGATCTTGTGATATAACTTGAAATGAAATAGGCCAATAAAATAGCCAAAACAAACATAAACACATACACCATGCCTAATCTGTACAAAAACTCCTTAAGGTCTCTTTCCTGCTCTGCATTGTCCTGAATGTATCGTATATTTAAAATACCGAACGGCTTAAATTTATTGTCGGTTATATAGGAATAGGATGATTGGTAACTGCTGCCGTTTATTTCCTTTATGTCTATGTGAAGATGCTCCACATTATTTGAAATTGCGGTTAAAATTGTATCGGATAAAATGTTGGGGGCATTGCTTTTGACAAAACCGGAATGTGAACTTTTTACTAAATTTCCTTCTAAATCGTAAATATTAATTTCTGCTTTCTCTATATTGGAAATTTCATAAATCTTATCTTTAAAGATATAGGGCAAATTCTTAGTTTCCAACGGAAATGTATTACCGCTGTTTAACCAGTAATTTATAGCGGCATTTACCGATTCTACTTTACGCTCAAGCCTTCCTTTATTGTATTCGTAAGTTTGCTCTTTATATTGATAAATAGTCACGGATGCAATTAAAACTGACGCCAGCAATATTAACAAAATCATTGCCAAAAATATTCGAATGCGTAAAGAAAGCTGTTTAATTTTCATCTGTTTAAATTTTATTTTTTGTTGGTAACAGATGCTGTTCTCCATTAATCATTCCTTTGTGTGTTTAAATTTGTTAGGCTCGTTTCATGCTTAAATTTGAAGTAAATATACTGATTAAATTTAATGGATAATTAAAATAAGCGTACCATCAAATTTTTAATGAGATAAAATTTTCAGATTTTATTCTTTCTTCCTTTTTTTAATGATGGATGAAGTGATGTAAAATAGACCAAATCCGGATATAACAGTTAAAATCCCAAACACTGAAAAAATACGAAGCACCCAATTGGTAATATGGTCTCTAGTCTGATAATCCATCGTGTGGAGCATCCATAAAAAATCAAATCGTCGCCAATTGTTGTTTCTGATACTTGTGTTTTCACCAGATTCAGTTGAAACATATTAACCTAGCGATAATATATTCATAAAAATATTGTATATTTGTTTTATGGAA
>JAVVEF010000023.1:0-30696 GCA_032251275.1 Lutibacter sp. | reverse complement strand
CTTTTTTTCTTACTTTTGATGAATGGATTGTGTTATTTGTGTATTGTTCAGAATTCTTGAAAAGGATTGTAAACAATTTATACAATCACTATAAATAGCAAATATATTTTATCAAAATTGAATAAAAAATTGAATGGAAAAGTATTTTAAATTAAATGATAACGAATTGATCAGACAGCTTATCCTAAAAAGAAACATACGGGATTTTGCTTTCATAAGCCTTGGTGTAATTCTGGCGAGTATTGGTTTGAAAGGTTTTTTATTACCCAATAATTTTTTAGATGGCGGTGCGATGGGAGTTTCCTTATTGCTCCAAATTTTAACAGGAATAAATCTTTCGGTTTTAATTGTTTTGGTCAATTTGCCGTTCATATTATTGGGCGCCAAACAAATTTCTGTGCCATTTGCCATTAAAAGCAGTTTGGCAATTTTTGCATTGGCAATATTGGTGCATATGATTCAATTGCCGACAATTACTGATGATAAGCTTTTAATTGCTGTTTTCGGCGGATTTTTCCTGGGAGCGGGTATTGGATTTTCCATTCGTGGTGGCGCAGTAATTGACGGTACGGAAGTACTTGCCATTTCCGTCAGCAGAAAATCCAGTTTAACCGTTGGTGATTTTATAACCATTTTTAATGTGCTTCTTTTTATCCTTGCTGCAACAATAGTGAGTGTAGAAACAGCATTATATTCCATGCTTACTTATTTTTCTGCCTCTAAAACAGTAGATTTTATTATCAATGGGATAGAAGAATATATTGGCGTGATGATTATTTCTGACGATTATGAAAAAATAAAGGATATGATTGCAACAAAACTTCAGCGTGGCGTAACTGTTTTTAGATCTGATGGCGGCTACGGCACAAAAGGAAATGCGATGCCAGACCGCAAAATATTATTTTGTGTTGTTACCCGACTTGAAGTCTCTAAAGTGCTTTTAGAGGTTGATAAAATTGACCAAACTGCATTTGTTATTCAATATCCGATAAACGATACCAAAGGCGGAATGATTAAAAAACGGCCTTTGCATTAAAAAGAAAGCTATAAATTTGTATTCAGTAATTCTCCGGTAAGTTGCAATAATGCCAACTCCGCATTTTTGGCGTCAAAAGTCGCTTGGTTTAAGTTGGATTGCGCATTCAATAAATTTACTTGTGCTTGCCTAAATTCAATGGAAGTTATTTGGCCCAATTTAAATTGTTCTTCTGTTCTGGAAAAGTTACGTTTGTTGGTTTCAACATTTTTTTCTTGCGTTTGAAGTATAAATAATTTGGTTTTGTAATCTTCCCAAGTATTGTTGAAATCTCTGGATATTTGAAGTTCACTTTGCTGTTTAAAAAATTGCTGCGTCTCATAATTTATTTTAGCATTTTGAACTTGCGTGCTTGTTTTGCCCCCGGTAAATAAATCCCATTTTAAGTTAAAACCTGTTGATAAACCGGTATTTGTGGATTCCGTTAAAAAAGAAGCCGAATTGTTATTGCTTTTGGTCCAACCATAAGTACTTGTTAAACCAATGGTGGGCAAATAACCTGATTTGCTTGCTTTTAGCTGAAAATCACTTATTTTTATATCCTTTTCAATTTGAAGCAACGTAATATTATTTGCTTTAACCTGTGCAAACAGTTCTTGTTTATTTTTTGTTACGACAAAAGTTACTTGTGTGTCCACATAAAAATCAGGATCTTCATTTTTGCCAAGGACCACATATAAATCTCGTTTGGCATTTGATAACAATTGTATGGAATTTAGCAATGCAATGCTGTCATTATTCACATCAACTTCGGCATTAAGAACTGCAAGTTTTGTGCTTTGCCCATAATCTGACTGATAATTGGCTCTAATTAATCGATCCTTCGAAATTTTTAAACTTTGGTTCAGCAGCGCAACATCTTCAGTTAATTGGGCCACTTTAAAATAGACCGAAAACAATTGCAATATTGTTTTTTCTATGGTTTCTCTGGCTTGCAATTCAGATAAATTATATTGCTCTTTTAATTGCTTGTAATTATAATGTCGGCCAAGTCCGTCAAACAAAGTGTAATTTAAACTTACTGAGGCGTTGTATCTGCTGCTTTTGGCATTTTTTAGGGTTGTTATATCTCCATTAGAAAATATGGCGTCGGTATTGTCTCTGTTAAATGTTGATCCGGCGACTCCGGAAAGCGAGGGCAAATACCCCGAATTTAATATACCTTTGTTATTTTCGGCAATTTTAAGGTAATTATCAGCTATTTTAATTCCGTAATTATTTTCCAGAGCAATGCCAATTGCATTTTCTTTTGTGAGCAATTCTTGTGCAAAACTTGCCGTAAAACTTATTAAAAATAATAAGATAAGATTATTCTTGTAATTCATCATTTTCACTTTTTAATTCAATAATTGCCCTTTCAACTTCTTCTTTTGTAACCTTTTCGCCAGTTCTCATCCACTTGATAAATACTTTTATGGAATTTGTAACGGATAATAATAGCGGTAACATAACCAAAGTTAAAACGGTTGCAATCAACATTCCATAGGAAATAGAAATTGCCATAGGTTTCAAAAATTGTGCTTGTCTGCTTTTTTCCAAAAGCAAAGGCGCCAATCCGGCAACGGTTGTTAAAGTTGTCAATAAAATGGCTCTAAATCTTGAAATACCTGCTTGAACAAGTGCTTCATCGTATTTCATTCCGGCTTTTAAATAGCCGTTAAATTTTTCTATAAGCACCAAACCATCGTTTACCATAATTCCAATTAATGCGATAATTCCCAACCATGATAAAATATTAATCGGAAAATCGTGAAACCAATGTCCCCAAACAACGCCAATTAAACTAAAAGGAATGAGCAATATCAACAGAATTGGCTGTTCATAGGATCTAAATGTAAAAGCAATAACCATATAAATTAAGGCTAAAACGATGAATCCAACTTTTTTTACGGAGGTAATTGTTTTTTGTGCTTCTCTGTTTTGGCCCTCATACATTGCGCTAACTGTTGGGTATTTTGATGAAATCTCGGGCATGACGGTTGTTTTAATATCATCTAAAATATCTGTTGCGCTTTCCGTAGGCGATTTCATATCTGCCGTAACCTGAATTTCACGTTTGCTGTTTAAATGGTTGATTAAAACATCGCCGCGCTCAATTTCATAAGTTGCAATTTCTGAGAAAGGCACTTTTTGGTTGGTTGGTGTAGTAATCCACATATCATCCAAATTTTTAAGCGATGACCTGTCTTCTTTTTTATAGCGCACCCAAACTTTTATTTCATCCTGTCCGCGTTGAAAACGTTGTGTTTGCAATCCAAAAAATCCCGAACGAATCTGACCCATCACCATTTGCAAATTCAACCCAAGCAAATGCGCATTTTCTTTTAAATTGATTCGAACTTCTTTGATTCCGGCTGGATCATTGTCGGAAATGTCTTTAAGTTGTGCATTATTGCTTAAAATTGCTTTCAACTCTTCTTTGGCGGCTTTTAGTTCAGCAATATTATTGCTTAATAAAGAAATGGCTACCGGACTTCCTCCAAAATTTCCTCCTGAGCCAAAAGTTAAACTTTCTACCCCATTAACTTTTCCAACTTTATCACGAATGGCATTTGTGATTTCGGGTGAAGAAAAGTCGCGCGCTTCACCCGGCAAAAGGTTAATATCTAAACTTCCATTTGAGGTACCCGGACCAATGCGTTTGATAATATTTTGAATAACGGCTTCTCCGCTGGCTTGCTTTCCTGTATATTCTTCATTTATTTCCCAAGCAACTTTTTCAATTTCAGAAATAATGGAATCGGTTATTTTTTCATTTGTTCCCTGAAGCATTTTTAAATTGATAGAAATACGGTCACTGGCAATTGAAGGAAAAAATGAAGTTTTTACAATGCCACCGCCAATTCCGCCAATACTAACAATAAGCAAGGCAATTGGAAGTGCAAAACCCAAAGTTTTATTTCTTAAAAAGAATTTTAAAAAGGGCGTATATAAGTTGTCTCTTACATAAAACAATCCGACTTCAGCCTTTTGATTAACCTGATAAAAAAAGTAATTGATTTTATTTCTCTTTTTTTCTTTTCTTTCCAACGCTTTTGAATGTGCGATGTGCGCTGGTAATATGATTAATGCTTCAACTAACGAAACCAATAATGTTAAAATTACAATTGCGGCAACTTCGCTAAAATTATCACCCATCCTTCCATCTAAAAAGAAAAAGGTAGAAAAGGCAATCACAGTGGTTAAAATAGCGGAAACCACAGGAGGTATAACTTCCAAAGTACCGTCAATAGCCGCTCTTATGGGTGTTTTACCTTTTTCGTAATGGTGGTAAATATTTTCCCCGATTACAATACCATCATCCACTAAAATACCAATAACGATGATCATCCCAAATAACGAAAGGACATTGATGGTAACGCCAAAATAGGCTGCAAAAATAAACATTCCAAAAAATGAGATGGGAATTCCAAGTGCAACCCATAAAGCCAAGCGAATATTTAAAAATAGCGCTAAGAAGAAAAGCACTAAAATTATACCCATTGCGGCATTTTTAATCAATAATTCCGTTCTTTGATTTAGCGTGATTGAGCTATCGCTTGAAACATCTAAATGTACCGTGTCATGTTGTTGGTTAAATTTCTCAATATATAGATTTACGCTTTCGGCGGTCGACAATAAATCTTCGCTGTTGGTGTTGCTAACCGTAATATCAATTGATTTTTTACCGTTAAAATATAACCTGTCCGGATTTTCAGACCAAGTGTCAGCAACATCGGCAATATCGCTTAATCTGATAATGTTTCCAGAAGCATCGGCTCTGACCACCAAATTAACCAGCTCATTTCCATAGTAATTTTTATTTTTGGCCCGTATTAAATAATCTTCTTCATCGGTTTTAATATTTCCTCCGGAAATCAATAAATTCGATTTGCTGACCGCATTCGCAACTTCTTCAAATGACAAGTTATAGGCAAGCAAATCATTTTGACGAACCGCAATTTCAATTTCCTGTTCCGGAAAACCTGAAAGGCTAACTTGTGAAATTCCATCAATATTTCTTAACTCATTTTCAATATTTCTGGCATATTGTTTTAAGGTCGCCAATGAAATGTTTTCTCCGCTGATTGTAAAACTTATGGTAGGCCTGATATTTTCAATTTTGGCAATAATTGGAGGTTCCATGCCGGTAGGAAAGGAGGGAACCCTGTCCACCGCATTTTTTAAATCGGATAAAACAACATCAATATTTTTTCCTTTTACAATTTCAATATTTATGGATGCCGAATTTTCCCTTGAAACAGAAGTCACGCGGTCTATACCAACAATTCCTTTTAAATTGTCCTCTATTTTTAAAACAATCCCTTCTTCCATTTCTTCGGGAGAAGCACCGGGATAAGTTAAATTGATAGAAATGTTTCTGGATTCAACCAAAGGAAAAAAGGAAGATTTCATAGATAAAGCACCCGCAATTCCGAAACCAATAAAAGCAAGAATAAAGATGTTTACCGCAACAGGGAATTTTATGAAATAGGAGATTATATTTCTCATTATTGCTTTTTATTTTCAGTAAATATCTTAACTAACATTCCGGCATGCGCTCCGGGAATAGGTTTTGCCAAAATTTTTGTGTCATCGCTTAATCCTTTTATAACAACAGTTTGCTGATTTTCAAAAACGGGATTTACGGTCACTAAATCTAAAATAGAATCTTTTACAACATACAATTTATTGTTCTCAACCAATAAATTTCTGGAAACTTCAAAAGCGTTTTCTTCAGATTTGGCGTTAAGTGCAACTTCCAAATATTGTCCTTCTTTTAAATCGCCACCGCTAACTTCAATAATAGCTTTTATGGTTTGGGTTGAAGTATCAACCCTTCCGTTAATTCTAATGACTTTTCCCTTCCAGGTTTTTGTTTTTTCTAAATTGAAAAGTTCAACTTTCTTGCCAACCAGAAGCAAATCACGAAATTCGGATTTAACGGAAACACTCATTTCGTAAACGGAAGGATCTATAAATTCCCCCAATTTTTGTCCTGGTCTTATTAATGTTCCCGGATTGACCAACGATTCTGTCAATATTCCCGTAAAAGGCGAACGCAACGTATATTTGTTCAATTTAACTTCAGAATTTTTTACGTTGTAGTAATTTGTGTAAATACCACGTCCCGAAATAAAGAATTTTTCCTTTTCCGAAGTTGTTTCCGGCAGTTTTTGGACAGTTTTGTTTAAATCGAAATTTTGAAGATAGTTTTGCCACTTGTTATAATTCTCAGGAAAATCCAACCTAATATCTGGCATTATGGCCGTTAAGGCATTAAAAAGCGTACTTTTTTGGGCTTGTAAATTTGCGTAAAACTCGTCACTGTTAATTCTGATCAATATTTCGCCCTTACCATAAGTTGTGCCGGCTTTAAACTCTTTTGAAGTATTTTCTAAAATTCCCTGAACTTCAGCATATAATTCAATTTTGTTTTTGGCAACCAAATTTCCGTTTGCGGTAATAACTATTGGAATTACTTTATTGGTTACTGTTTCTGTAAAAACTGTTTTTATTATTTTTTCAACTTTAGGTTTTGGTTTCTGCTTAGAATCAATTAAATATTTTGATAATAAAATGGCGCTTACTAAAAGCAATACGGCCATTGCTATTGAAATTATTTTTCTCATTGTTTAAATTTGGGTTACTCGAATAAAACTGAATTGTTTTTTGCAAATATATCATTACAAAAGGAATTGATGTGTACCCAACTATACTTAATATCAATAGTATGATAAATAAAATTTGTTTGGTTTATAAGTGGAAAATTATCATAATTTTAGCCTTTATGATTGGCAGGAAACAATAATGTTAACTATTTTACCGAGATTATAAAGAAAGAAGAAGCAAGTAAAAATTTGAGTTGAAAAAATAAATTAATAACAAAAAAAGAGACTGTTTTAAAAGTCTCTTTTTTTGTTATTAATCAAACGTATATTATTGGGATATTAAAACTACTTGTGTTATTGGATTTGAATATTTTGAAGAAACTTCAACATCATTTGAATTGTTGTACTCAAAATTTAAAAGTTTAGGTAAATTTTGTATTGAAGGACTTATTTGGCCTGTAAATTTATTATTGATCAGCAACAATGTTTCCAATTTTGAAAGCTTGCTAAATTCAGTAGGAATAGTTCCTTCAAATGAATTGTTTGCCAAAGAAAGCTCAGTTAAATCAGTTAAATCTCCAATTTGTTTAGGAAGCATTCCACTCATTGTATTGTCAAACAAACTCAAAGTTTGTAAACGGTTTAAATTTTTAATGGCAGGCGAAATTGTTCCGGATAAATTATTGCTGCTTATATGTAATATTTCAAGACTTGCGATATCGTAAATCGATTCAGGTAAATTTCCGGTGATAAAATTATTGAATAAAACCAATTCTTTAAGGTTTTTTAAATTTCCGATGGCTGCAGGAATCTGACCTTTAAGCTGGTTCATAAATAATTGCACGGTTACCAAAGACTCGATGGTTGCAAGTTCGGCAGGAATTGTGCCGCTTATTTTATTAAAACCTAAATTTAAATGACGTAAGGAAGTTAAATTGCCAATGGTGGCAGGAATTGGACCGGTTAAATTATTCATGCTTAAATTAATCTCGGTCACTGCATTATTTTCAACAGTGATGCCATTCCAAGAAGAAACATCTTTGTTTAAATCCCAATTGATATTCCAAGTTGTTCCTTTTGTTGATTTATATAAATCCAACAATGCGTTTTTTTCTAATTCTGATATTTGTGAATAGGCGATAGGCGAAAAAGCCAACAGAAATGCGAATATAAGAGCTATTTTTTTCATCGTCTTTGGGGTTTAGGGGTTAGTTTTTTTTAAATTCCTTATGCTAAAGTAATTAAACAATTTTAATTGACCAAATTTTTTTACTGTTTATTGATAAAATAATACCATTTGTTAGTGTAAATACACATTTTATTTAAGTTCTTAATTTAGAGACATTAAAACGACGGTGTTATTACAAAATGAACAGCGCCAGAAAAATGTATTATCTTTGCAACAAAATTAAATTAAATTTATTTATGAAGTTAGCAATTTTAGCCATTGGCGCACATCCGGATGATGTAGAATTAGGATGTGGCGCAACTATCGCAAAAGAAATTTCATTGGGAAAAAAAGTTGGGATTTTAGATTTGACCAAAGGAGAACTTGGCACAAGAGGTTCTGCTGAAATTAGGGCAGAAGAAGCAAAAAATGGCGCAAAAATTTTAGGGGTTGAAATCAGGGAAAATTTAGGTTTTGCTGATGGTTTTTTCATTAATGATGAAAAACACCAATTGGAGATCATAAAAATAATACGGAAATACAAACCAGAAATCGTTTTGTGTAATGCTTATGATGACCGACATATTGATCATCCAAAAGGAAGTAAGTTGGTTTCCGACGCTTGTTTTTTATCGGGTTTGGTGAAAGTTGAAACCAAACTGAATGGCTTTAAGCAAGAAGCCTGGCGGCCAAAGTTTGTGTATCATTATATTCAATGGAAAAATTTGGAACCAGATTTTGTGGTGGATGTTTCGGGATTCATGGATAAAAAAATGGCAGCAGTAAAAGCATACAGCTCCCAGTTCTACGACCCTAACAGCAAAGAGCCAACCTCGCCAATTTCGAGCAAAAACTTTTTGGACAGCGTGTTTTATCGGGCGCAGGATTTGGGCCGGCTGGTTGGCGTAGAGGCTGCAGAAGGCTTCAATACAGAGCGTTGTGTGGCTGTAAAATCTTTTGATAATTTAGTGTAAAAATGTTTGCAGAAAAACAGAAATGTTTTACATTTGCATCCGCAAGTTATATGGTGGTTGTAGCTCAGCTGGTTAGAGCATCGGTTTGTGGTACCGAGGGTCGCCGGTTCGAACCCGGTCTTCCACCCAAAATTAAAGGTCTGTTTTTCAGACCTTTTTTTGTGCTTATTTATTTGTACTTAATTATGATACCTCTTTTTCTGGTATTATTCAATCTCTTAATCAAGTTAATTAAACTTGGAATTGAAAGCTATCTGATTAATCATTTTTTATTTTCACATCTAATTCCTCCGATTTCAACTCTACACCTTTTTTATCTAAGCTGATGGAAGTTGATTTTGCCGGAGGGTCTTTTTCAACTACAACAGTTTTGGCGGGTACGATGATGACTTCTTTTTCCGCTGGTGTTTCTTTACAGCCCATTATCATTAAGACAACAGTTATCATAAAGAATCCGATGATATTTTTCATTTTAGTATTTTTCATTTTATTTATTTTTTAGTGGTTTTACAGTGTGTAATAATTTTTTTTAGGAATAACAAAGATGGCCTTTATAAAAATAGGAAGTATTACACAATTATCATAATAATTTACATGATTCACACATTAATAAAAATTTCTTTACAAAAGCTGAATAAATTAACTTCAATGGTTGATTTTTATGGTTTAATTCTAATAAGTACCCCAATTTTTATTTATACTTTTTGGGCGTTCCCACAAGGGTCGGGCTTTTCATTGCAATCTTTTATTGCGAAATGGCAATAAAAGGATTTTCACTTCACTCCCTAACGCATTTCCTACACAAACGCTGTTTTAAATAGAACTTAGCCATTTTTAGTAAATATTCTCCGAAGAAGTAAAGCAATTGACCGTTTGAAATTCAAAATCACGAATTTATATTTTGTTAAATATGTTATTTTTAGCTTTAATTTAATATTTTCGCTCTTTAATGTTTAAACTAAATTTGATGAAACGTATTTTTACCATAATTTCTTTTGTAGTTGCGGCTACTGCAATGGCGCAAACTGCTGATGGTGTTGCATTTGAACAACAAAAATTGAAGCAGGCTTTGGCTTTTGGAGATAAAGCTGTTGCTGCCAATGCCATGTATTCCATTATTTTGATGGAAGGCCCAAAAAGTGTTTATAAAGACAGTTTGGCCTATTTGTATTTTAACGACCGGAATTTTATTTCTTGTTTTTTGGTGACCAACGATATTTTGAAAAACAATCTGGGAAATTTGGATTTGATGGAAATGAACGCAATTTCCCTAGAATCTATGGGCGCCACCGAAAAAGCTATTGAAGCTTATCAAAATTTATTTGCAAAAACCAACAACAATTATCACGCTTATAAATTGTCCGTATTGCAATTTGGTATAAATAAATTTGAAGAAGCTTATGCATCGATAAAAAAAGCGGACAAACTTCCTGATGACGGAAAAGTGAAAATTACTTTTCAGGTAAATAAAAATTACAACCAGCAAGTTGATTTAAAAGCCGCTATTGCTTATTTGGAAGGAATTATTGCTGAGAATTTGACTAAAAAGAATGAGGCAAAAATAAGTTTTGAACGTGCCATAAAATTGTATCCTGAATTTGTGCTGGCAAAAACCAAGTTGGATGTCTTAAATGCTGAAACCAAACAGTAATTTTTAACTAATATGTATTATTTTGAAAATGCCTAAAGTAAATGATTCTTTACTTTAGGCATTTTTTGTATTTTTAATATTCATTTACTTTAATTTCTCAGCCAAATAAGGTGCCGTATAAGATTCCTTGCATTTTATTAGCTCTTCGGGAGTTCCCTGAAAAATGAGTTCACCGCCCTGTTTTCCGCCCTCTTTTCCCAAATCTATAATGTAATCAGCGCATTTTATCAAATCGATATTGTGCTCAATCACAATAATAGAATGTCCGTTTTCAATGAGTGCATTAAAGGATTTTAAGAGCTTTTTGATGTCGTGAAAATGCAAACCTGTGGTTGGTTCATCAAAAATAAAAAGCGATTTGTCTTGTCGCGTTCCTTTCACTAAAAATGAAGCCAGTTTAATGCGCTGCGCTTCACCGCCCGAAAGGGTTGAAGATGATTGGCCCAGCCTAACATAGCCCAATCCTACATCCTGCAACGGTTTTAATTTTTTTGCAATTTTTGTTTCTTTATGTTTTGTAAAAAAGGCGACTGCATCGTCAATGGTGCTGTTTAAAACATCGTTGATGGATTTTCCCTGAAAGGTCACCTGCAACACTTCTTTTTTAAATCGTTTTCCTTTACAGGCTTCACATTCCAAATGCACATCGGCCATAAATTGCATTTCAATGGTCACTTCACCGTCGCCTTTGCATGTTTCGCATCGGCCACCTTCCACATTAAAAGAAAAGTGTTTTGGCTGATAGTTTCTTATTTTTGATAATTTTTCTGCAGCAAATAAAGTTCTGATATCATCAAAAGCTTTTACATAAGTAACCGGATTTGAGCGACTTGAACGTCCGATCGGATTTTGGTTGATGAATTCAATGTTTTCTATGGTTTTCACACCACCTTTTAATTCGGAAAACTGACCCACTTTTTCGCCATACCCACCCAATTGTTTTTGAATCGCCGGATACAATATTTTACTGACCAAAGTGCTTTTTCCGCTTCCTGAAACTCCCGTAACCACGGTTAAACTGTTCAAAGGAAATGTAACGTTGATGTTTTTTAAATTGTGTTCCCGGGCGCCAATCACTTCAATGCTTTGATTTGATTTTCTTCTGACTTTTGGAACTTCAATTTTTAACTGATGGTTTAAATATTTTGCTGTCAGCGATTCGGATTTTAAAATATCCTCATAATTTCCTTCGGCAACAATTTCACCACCAAAAGTTCCGGCTTCAGGACCAATATCAATAATGAAATCGGCCGCTTTCATAATATCTTCATCGTGTTCAACCACAATAACGGTATTTCCCAAATTGCGCAAGTCCTTCAATACTTTTATAAGGCGTTCCGTATCTTTTGGATGCAATCCAATGCTAGGTTCATCTAAAATATACATAGAACCCACCAAACTGCTTCCCAGCGAAGTAGCCAAATTAATACGCTGACTTTCACCTCCTGACAAGGTTGTTGAAGTTCTGTTTAAGGTTAAATAACTTAGCCCCACATCATTTAAAAATTGCAATCGGTTGTTGATTTCCACCAGCAATCGTTTTGCAATTTGTTGGTCGTAACTATTCAATTGTATGTTTTTAAAGAAATTGGCCAATTCATTCAGCGGTAAATCGACCAGCTCATTAATATTTTTGTTGTCAATTTTAATGTTGTTGGTTTCTGGCCTCAATCGTTTTCCGTTACAAACCGCACATTTTGTCTTTCCGCGATAGCGGGAAAGCATTACGCGATATTGAATTTTATAGCTTTTTTCTTCTAAATACTTGAAAAAATCGTGGATTCCCTGAAAAGATTTATTGCCATTCCAAATGAGTAGTTTTTGCGCTTCTGAAAGCTGAAACCAAGGTTTGTGGATTGGAATGTCAAATTTGTAGGCATGGTCAATCAGGTCGTTTTTATATTGGGCAAACGAATCTGTTTTCCAAGGTAAAATAGCATTTTCGTAAATGGAAAGGGAAGTATTTGGAATTACCAGATCTTCATCAATGCCGATCACATTTCCAAAACCATCGCAGGCCGGACAAGCGCCGTACGGATTGTTAAAACTGAATAAATGCGTATTTGGCTCCAAAAATCGAATGCCATCCAATTCAAATTTGTTGTTAAAAGTTGTTTGTTTTTCAGCTTTTACATCTTCAATAATACATTCGCCTTTTCCTTCAAAAAAAGAAGTTTGTACAGCATCTCCCAAACGGTTATAAAAATCTTCATCATCTTGAACCACAATCCTGTCTATCACCAAATAAAAATCGTGTTCAATTTCTGTGTCAATAGCCTCAATTCTAATAATTTCGCCTTTGTATTTTATTCTTGAATAACCTTGTTGCGCCAATATTTTTAAGGTTTGCAGCAGATTTCTTTCTTTAGGAATATGAATGGGCGCCAAAAGCAATACTTTGGTATTTACCTCCAAACTTTTGATGTAATTAATCACATCTGTTACGGTTTCTTTTTTTACTTCATTTCCAGAAACAGGAGAATAGGTTTTTCCGATTCGGGCAAAAATTAATTTTAAATAATCGTAAATTTCTGTTGAAGTGCCAACGGTTGATCTCGGATTGGTGGAATTCACCTTTTGCTCGATGGCAATGGCTGGCGAAATGCCTTTGATATAATCAACATTTGGTTTGTTCAGCCTTCCCAAAAACTGGCGTGCGTATGAAGATAAGCTTTCAACGTAACGACGTTGTCCTTCTGCAAACAAGGTGTCAAAAGCCAAACTCGATTTCCCGGAACCTGAAAGTCCGGTGATAACCACCAATTTATTTCTTGGAATGGCAACATCAATATTTTTTAAATTATGAAGCTTTGCTCCTTTAATGAGTATGTTTTCCTTTGGACTTAGTGCCGCTATATTGTGAGTCATTTTACTTAAAAACTGAATAAATGCAAAGGTACTTACAAAATTTTAAAATTTATGTAATGCATATTTGTATTAATTAAAAAATAGTGAATAAGGTTTTTGATTCTAGCAGGTGCAAGAAATTTTTAATTTTATCAAAAAATAATTGTATTTCTTAAAATAATTGCTGATATTTGTTATAGAAATCCTTAAAAAAACGCCTATTCTGCAACATTACTTTTTATAAAATTAGATAAATACACGTTTAACCAACCCCTATAATGTATTTAAATTATGGAAAGTAAAACTATTCTTGACAGTATTCTGGTCAACAATTACATCAATGGACATGAAAAATCGTTAGAGATTTTAATAATTCGTCATAAACAACGAATTTTTAGTTTTATACTGTCTAAAGTTTCAGACAGAGAAGTCGCAGAAGATATATTTCAAGACACATTTATTAAAGTTATAAACACTTTAAAAAGAGGTGCTTATAATGAAGAAGGTAAGTTTTTACCTTGGGTTATGCGTATTGCGCATAACCTGATAATTGATCATTTCCGACGAAATAAAAGATTGCCAAAGTTTAACAACACCGATGATTTTGATATTTTTGATGTATTGAGCGATGATATGCTAACTGTTGAAAATCAGATTATTAAAAGTCAGATTTTGGAGGATGTTCGCAATTTAATTGAAGAATTGCCGGATGATCAAAAAGAAGTTTTGTTAATGCGTATGTATAGAGACATGAGTTTTAAGGAAATTGCCGAAAATACTGATGTGAGCATCAATACAGCTTTAGGGAGAATGCGTTATGCTTTAATTAATTTGAGGAAATTAATAGAAAAACACAATATTATTTTGGTAAATTAAATAATTTTACAATAAAGGTAAAATTTCATCGTTTAAGTAGTATAAACCAACTATTTATGATGAAACTCTACTCTCAAAAGTCTCCAATGATGGAGCAGCCCAGACCCGAAATAATTCAATATTTGCTCAACTATTCCAAGCAATTGCGGATAGTTAAAACCAAAAAAAACAACCATATTGAATTACATTTGAATTAATGTTCTTTGGAAACCCACTTTATAACCTAAAGTGGGTTTTTTGATAAAAACACCTTTCTTCCAATAGTTTTTGTGATGATATCTTTTTCCAGATTCCAACTTCTTGCAGGGGAATATTCCCGACCGTAATAAATAATTTGTAAATGCAGTTTGTTCCACAATTCCTCAGGAAATAATCTTTTGGCATCTTTTTCTGTTTGCACCACATTTTTCCCGTTGGTTAAATTCCACCGATACATTAAACGATGAATATGCGTATCCACAGGAAAAGTTGGAATTCCAAAAGCCTGGCACATTACCACGCTCGCAGTTTTATGTCCAACAGCCGGCAATTCTTCCAAGTCTTTAAAATTTTGAGGCACTTGTCCGTTATGTTTTTCAATCAATATTTTGGACAAGCCGAAGATTCCTTTAGATTTCATGGGTGATAAACCAACCGGTTTTATAATTTCCCTAATTTCTTCCACCGAAAGTTTTACCATATCATAAGGATTATCGGCTTTGGAAAATAATTTTGGCGTTATTTTATTGACCCCAACATCGGTACTTTGAGCCGATAATAAAACAGCAATTAATAAGGTGTAAGGATCTTTATGGTGAAGCGGTATTTGCGGATTTGGATATATTTTTTCGAGGGTGTCAATTACAAACTGAACTTTTTCGGCTTTGGTCATTTTCATTTATTTATTAGGGACAAGTCGCGACTTGTACGTTCAGATGTTAAAGGTTAAATGTAATTTGTTAAAGGCTTAAAAGTACAAAGTTTCTTTATTTTTTAAAGGTTCATTAACAATTTGTTTTATTTTCCGTTTTAACTCTTTAACTTTCAATATTGAAAAATCACAACAATAACAAATCACAAATAACGTATAACTTTTAACTTAAACAAATGAATACATTAAAAATAGGCGATGCCGCACCAAATTTTGAAGCGCTTGACCAAGAGGGGAATACCGTAAAATTATCAGATTATAAAGGAAAAAAATTGGTATTGTTTTTTTATCCGAAAGCAAGCACGCCCGGCTGTACGATGGAAGCCTGTAATTTGCGGGACAATTATCATAACTTTTTGGCCAAAGGATATGAAGTTTTGGGCGTAAGCGCGGATTCGGCCAAACGCCAGCAAAATTTTAAGGAAAAATATAAATTGCCTTTTTCGTTATTGGCAGATGAAGACAAAAAAGTAATCAATGCTTTTGGCGTTTGGGGGTCAAAGAAATTTATGGGACGAGAATTTGACGGAATTCACCGGGTTACATTTGTGATTGATGAAAATGGAATTATTGAGGACGTAATCACAAAAGTTAAAACAAAAGAGCACGCAAGCCAGATTTTAGGTTAGATTACGTGGTTTTTGGTAATTATTATACTGTTTGCTGTTTTTAAAATAGGAATTAAATAACACCTTCTCTAATACATTTGGCGACCAATTCAGGGGTGTTTTTGCAGCCAGATTTTTTTAAAATATTTTTTCTGTGGGTTTTAATTGTATGCGGGGACACAAAAAAAAGTGCTGCAATTTCCTTAAAATTGGCACCTTGAGCAAGTTTATTAATAATTTCAATTTCCTTTTTAGTAAATAGAAGTTTAAAGTTGGTCGTCACAAAATTCATATCTATTTGTTGATAAGATGGTTTGTTATTACAAATAATCGAAACATTATGATTAAAAGGAATATTCAAAGGAGAAATATCGGTATGAATCACCAACACCTGATTAATTTGGCCTTTTTTAGTAACTTTTAAAACTTTGGCTTGATGTAAAATTGTTTTGTAATGGCCATCCGTATGTTTTAATCTTAACATATAAATAACTTTGTAAAATGGAATGTCTTCAACAGGAATTTTATTTAAAAGGAAGTTAAATGAAGCCAATTCTTTTTCATGCAATTTAGCAAGATCATCAGGATGCATAAGAGCAATCTCCTTTTGAAATGTCAATTGATTGGGGTCTATTCCCAATATGTCTTGTGTTCCTTTGTGTACAATATCTACGCTTAAATCCTTAAAATTAAGCACATAATAATAAAATGGACCTACAGAAAATAAGTCAGCAACCTGATTTGTAATTTCTAAAAACAGCTTATCTGTGTTCGGAATTTGATCCCTATTTTCCGGATCCAACTGACCAAAAAAGTTTGAAAAATATTTTTCATCCATTTTTTTAGAATAAATCCATATTAAATATAATAAATAAATACCTATTAAGAGGTATATATAATCAATAAATTAAGCCGTAACTTTAAGTAAGGATTGTTTTTAAACGATCGATAAAGAATTTTTGATTAAAAAGTGTTTGTTTTAAATAGCATTATGATCATTGAAATTCTTAAAAAAATGGTTTGATTATCGTGGATTTGGTAATGACACATTTATATAATCTTATTAATGAAATAATTATTTTTTGAAATAGGGCTGGCTGTTTTTCAAATTTGAAGTTTTGGTACAATTGATAAATAGAATGGCTTTTAATATTAAATATAAATTAATTAAACACGGTTAAAATATAAGATGATGTTGTGGTTAATGTTTTTTTTGATACTTCTAAAACTATGTAAAAAGTGTGGTTTTTTAATTCGGATTAAAAAGACTAAAAATGTCTATTTTAAGGATATAATCCTATTAATTGCTATGTTATTTTTAAAAAGCAGCATTGCCCAAAATCAGAATTTATCCTTTGAAGTATGGAAAAACAATATACTGATTGGCAACATTTCTATTTCGGAAAATATTAATGATGATTTTGTGATTTACGACTTGTCTTCAGAAATTAAAACCAAAGTCCTTTTGGAGTTTAATATTACCGGTATTGAAAAAACAATTTATAATCATGGTGTTTTGGTGTATTCTTCTGTCTACCGAAAAATAAATTCCAACGAAAAGACAAACAAGGAACTTTTTTTTAAAGATGGAATATATTATTTATTAAAAAGTGGAAAAAAGAGTGCGTTGACATTTCCCGAAATTAAATCCAATTTAATCACGCTCTATTTTTATGAACCTTTAAACATAGCGCAGGTATATTGCGACAATCATAATAAAATGGTGCAGGTTGTTTTTGTGGAAAAGGGAAAATATCAGGTAAATTTTCCCGATGGCAGTTATAATATTTTTTATTATGAAAACGGAAAATGCTTAAAAGTTGATGCATTAGGTTTACTTTATGAAGTTCAATTAATTTCAGCAATATAATTATGGAAAAGATTTTAAATATTTATGTTTTAATGGCAATAGGTTATATAGGATATTTTATCATCAGCTTTGCCTATAAATTGCTTAATATTAACATATTGGCGGATGGATTAACATCTGCAAAGGCATTTAATCTGTTAAATATTAAACATTTATCAGGTATTTTTTTGTTTGGAATTGGATTTTGGCTACATAGGAACAATTATGATTTTTTGATTATTAATTCAGGCTTAAATAATGCAATCAGCAATATATTCCTATTTATAATATTATTTGCAGCAGGATTTGTATCAATGCAATCCGCAAAAAAAGGCCTTGGTAAATTAGATAATTTAAGCTTTGCCAGAAGGGAAGATCAATTGTTATATTTTAGCATAAGGCTTCCTTTTTTGTTTATTTATGAACTATTTTTTAGAGGAATTTTATTACACAGCAGTCTTCTTTATACAAATTTAGCAATTGCGATTCTTATTAATCTGTCATTATATACGCTGATTCATTCATTTAATTCCAAAAAAGAAATTATTGGGTGTGTGCCATTTGGAATTATTTTGTGTCTTTTTAGTTATTATACCAACAGCATTTGGCCGGCCTTTTTTATTCATGCTACTTTATCTTTAGCGCATGAATTAACAGTATTTAATAATACAAAAGTTAAAACCCAGAAATTATGAAAGTTTGTTTAACCGGCGCTACCGGATATATTGGAAATAGACTGGCATTAGAGCTGGCTGAAAACAATTATGAAGTTCATGCCCTTGTAAGAAATATTCATTCTCCAAATATTCCTGTTCATCCCAATATTTATTTGTTCGAGGGAAATCTAACCAATTATAAAACAGTAGAAAAAGCGATTGTGGATTGTGAAAGTGTTTTTCATGCGGCAGCATTTACCCGACTTACTTGCAATGAAGTAAAGGAATTTTATGATACGAATGTGCAAGGTACCGCCAACGTTTTAAATGCATCAAAAGAAAATGGCGTTAAAAAAGTAATTTTTACAAGCTCGGTTTCTGTTTTTGGCCCTTCGCAACCCAATACGCTGATTAGAGAAAATCAGCCAAGAATGAGTTCTTATGCCAACGATTACGAACTGACCAAAATTATGGCAGAAAACTTGGTGCTTGATTATAATAAAATGGGACTTCCAGGAATTATTTTAAACGTTTCCAGAGTTTACGGGCCGGGTAATAACAGTTTCTCAAACGGTGTTAACAGGTTGGTTTCTATGTTTTTAAAAGATCGTTTTGTGTTTGTTCCATCAAAATTGAATATAGAAACCAATTATGTGTTTATTGATGATGTATTAAAGGCACATATTCTTGCCTTAAATAATGGCGTTGCCGGAGAAAAATATATTATTGGCGGTGAAAATGCGTCTTATGAAAAATTATTTTCCACAATTTTGGAAAGCATTAAAAGTAAAAATCCAATAGTAAAAATCAATTATAATATTTTAAAGTCAGGTCTGTTTTTAAAGTCATTTTTGGATAGGCTGGCTTTAAAGGAATCTTCGCTTACGCCAGAACTATTGGATTATTTATTTACCAATAGAAATGTATCTTCAGAAAAAGCAATTTCACAATTGGGTTATGAAATTACTTCTCTTAAATCTGGAATGGAACAAACGCTGTCATTTTTAAAAAAATAGAAATCATGGAAACAAAATATTATACTTTAATTACCGGGGCAAGTAAAGGATTTGGCAAGGCTATGGCCATTGAATGCGCCAAACGTAAAATGAATACGGTTTTGGTTTCTTTGCCCAATACCGGTTTGAATGAGCTTGCAGATATTTTAAAAAGAACTTACAATGTTTCGGTATTACCAATAGAAATGGATTTAAGTTTAACCGAAAATTGCTATTCCCTTTTTGAGCAGGTTGAGAAAGAACAAATTGCCATTAAATATTTTATTAACAATGCTGGGTTGCTTAGCAGGGGATTTTTTATGGATTTAGACATCAATTATATTTTAACACAAATAAAACTTAATGTGTGCACACCAACGATTCTTATTAAACTGTTTCTAAACAATCTTAAACAAAATGTGCCATCAGCAATTATGAATGTTGGCAGTATGGCAAGCTATTTCTATCTGCCAAAAAAACAGGTGTATGGCGGAACAAAAGCATACCTACTTTCCTTTTCTAAAAGTTTGCGGAGAGAATTAAAGCCAGACAAGATTTCAGTTTCAATCGTTTGTCCAGGTGGGTTGAACACAACACCTTCCCTAACATATCAAAACAGGACAGGAAGCTGGGGCTCACGAATGTCGATTATGAATCCCGAAGATGCCGCCAAATTGGCGATTGACGGAATGTTAAAAGGGAAAGAAGTGATTGTTCCCGGAATTGTGAATAAATTTTATATGCTGTTAAACAGTATATTACCAAAGCCTGTTAAAGACAAAATTACATCGGCAGAAATGAATAAATTTAAGACAGAAATATTGTGTTCTTAATGAAAATGAAATTCAAAATGAAGTTGCTTAATACTAAAACTTCACATCCATTTTAATATTCAGCACACGTTGGGTCATGAAATTTGGGATGCCGTAAAATTGTTTGGAATACACATCTCGAACCCAGGTATTTGTGATGGCATTTTGCACATCGAACATATTGAAGATTTCAAATCCCACAGAAAAATCTTTTAAGTTACTTTTCCAGCCGCTTTTATATTGGTTTTTGGCATCGGTAAAAACATAGGAGATTCCAATATCGGCTCTTTTGTAGGCATTTAATCGGTTTTGGAATTGGTACGGATTTGAGTAGGAGGGCGAACCGCCGGGAACGCCGGTGTTAAAAACCAAATTTAGGTACATTTTTATGTTTGGGATGTTGGGAACATAATCCTGAAAAAGCATGCCAAATTTAAAACGTTGGTCGGTAGGACGCGGAATATAACCTTGGTTATTTTTATTTTCTTCTGTTTTTAAAAATCCGATGCTCACCCAGCTTTCTGTTCCGGGAACAAATTCGCCGTTCAGTCTCAAATCGATGCCGGTTGCGTAAGCAATTGCATTGTTATCGGCGCTATACCGCACTTTTACATTGTCGACTGTATAGGTATTTACATCCGTTAAATTTTTATAATAAATTTCAGAAACCAATTTAAAAGGCCTTTCCCATAAGTTAAAACCATAATTGTTTCCTAAAACTATTTGTATTGATTTTTGCGTTTTAACAGTCGGAATTACGGTTCCGGTTTGGTTTCTCAGTTCTTTGTAAAATGGCGGTTGGTTATACATTCCTCCCGAAATTCTGAAAAGCATGTCCTTTTCCCAATCAGGTTTTATGGAGAACTGCCCGCGCAAACTATAAATAATTTGGTTTACAGTTTCTATATTGTCGCCATTCACGTTCCAGTTATGCGAACGCAAACCAACATTATACCAAATTTTGTGGTTGTCCCAAAAAGCATTTTTGCTGTATTGCGCAAACCAAACCAATCGGTCTATTTTAGCGTGATTTTTAGCATTGATACTTTGAAATGGCAGCAATTCGCCGGTAAAAGGTTCGTAAGGCTGGTTATTTGAGACGAAATTTGGCGGGCGAACGTTAAATCCAACAGAATCTATCACTTCCCATTCATTAACTTTGTCCTTAATGTCCTCATTTTGGTATTTAATGCCGAAATCTATTTGATGGCTGCTCTTTTTGAAAGTGCCATTTATTTCAATGTTGGTTATTAGAGCGTCCAAATTATTTCTGGCGTGACTTAATTGGGAGCCGATTCCTTTAGAAAAGACAACATCCCCAAAATTATCTGATCCAAAATCGCTGTTTACTTCCCCCAAATTATAACTTGCCAAAATATCGAAATGTTCTTCTTCAACAGTATGATAGCTTGAGGTTGTTGCACTTAAATTTAAGTTTTCATTTACTTGATAACTTCCTTTTAAAGCGCCAAATACCGTTTTAAATTTATCTTTTTCTTTGCCTTCATAATAAACAACCAATTCCTGCGGATTGCTGATGGTTCCAAATTTTGTTCTTCTAGATTGTGGCGTAAAATTGTAATTGTTGAGCGAAAAATTTCCCAGAAAATCGATTTTTAACTTCGGATTTACCAAATAAGACAAAAATGTCTGGGCATCGGTAAAATTTGGGTTTGCGGTTGTGACAATATCTTTGCTGTTAATAAACAAACTGTTATCTCTGTATCTCACACCCACCAAAGCACTTAATTTATTCTGAAGCATAACGCCTTCCACAGTTGCGCTACCGCCCAATAAACTTGCATTCACGGTGGTTGCAAATTCTGTTGGCGTTCTGTAAGTGATGTCTAAAACAGAAGAAAGCTTGTCGCCATATTTTGCCCGAAAACCGCCTGCCGAAAAATTGACATTTTGCACCATGGCGCTATTCACAAAACTCAATCCTTCCTGTTGTCCGGACCTTACTAAAAACGGACGGTAAACCTCAATACCGTTTACATAAACCAAATTCTCGTCAAAATTTCCGCCGCGCACATTGTATTGGGTGCTTAATTCGTTGTTGTTATTGACGCCGGGCAAGGTCATTAATATGTTTTCTACGCCTTGATTTGCTCCGGGAATTTTCGCAATATCACTCGGATTTATGGTTAAAAAACCTTGTGCATCTTTTTTATTGTCTTTTACAATAACTTCATCAATGACTTCTGTTTTAGGTTCTAAAACGGGCGAAAATTGCAATGTTTTATTTTTTTGCAGCTTCACTATTTTGTCAAAAGTATTGTAGGAAATATGGCTGAATGTTATAGTGATTTCAGTATTTGAAGGTATTTTCAATACATATTCGCCTTTTTCATCAGAAGTGGTTCCTGTATTTAAATAGGTAATCGCAACGCCTTCAATCGGTGTTTTACTGCTGGATTTTATAACACCTTTAACAGTTGCCGTTTGGGCATTTAAAAGTGTTGTTGCCAATAAAAAACACAAGGTTAGCGTTGCTGATTTTAGCATGGACTTTTATATTTTTCTGAAAAAAGTTGCGTTTAAAGTATTTGTATTTCCAACATTGTCGGTTACTGTCACTTTTAACTCATGCTTTGAATCAGTATAAATTTTATCTTTAAAATCAAAAGTTAACACGCCTGTTGTTACATCATATTCCATTAAAATCCATTCTCCATTTATTTCAGCTCTGTAAGTGCTAATGCCCGATTTATAATCGAAAATCTTCACTTTCAGTGTTTCGTGGTTCGTGATCCATTGGTCATTTTTGAAATTATACAACTGAATATTAGGCGCATCTTTGTCGGACAGCAAGGTGAATTTTCCTAATTTTTTTGTTGATGAATAAAAAATGGAGTCTTTTTTTACGGTTGATTCATAACTTTTATTTCCCTTTTTGTTGATGGAAGCGATATAGAGTTGTTTCTTTTCTTCTTCAGAATAGTTGAACACATCAAAAGTGATGGTGTAGTTATGATGAATTGGAACATTTGGCGAATGCACTTTGGCAACGGAATCTTCTACTTCAAAATCGAGCCATAAATCATCATAAAAAGTATTTTTTGGAAATGCTACAGTGACGCCATTTTTGCTATACACATTAAAATTTGTGGCAATAACTTTATATGGCGTTACTGTTTCTGTTTTTCTAACCAAAATACTGTCTTTCTTTCCGGTAATCGGAATTGATATTTTTTGTGTATTGCCGCTAAAATCTTTTGCGATAATATCTACATTATAAGATTTATTATCCTCTATGGTTAAATATCCATTGTTGGCAGAAGTTGCATACATATTCAATTTGTTCGAAGGTTCTATAAAGCACTTCTGAATTCGTTGGCCCGTTTTTTCAAGACGCTCATAATCTACCAGTAAATTTATGTATTTACCTTCTGAAAAAGCAAATACACTTGCCTTAAATTCGTGAAATTTTTCACCATTTACGGAAAGTTCCAAACTGTACAATCCATTATGATTGGCAGCATCGTCCAATTGATCATAAACATTTACGCCAAAACCAATTTTTCCAAAAGCATTAATCTTGTTTGCAAGCAAATCACCGTTATTTAATCTTTTAAATGAAAGTTGTAACGGAATATTAACCTGATTTATTTGAGAATCATTATCCAAAGAATAACCAACCAACGTATTAATTGTTGGACGTTTAGAATCGCTTATCTGAATGCCAAAAAGGAATGGATTTATTGTTTTTTCAGTAGATGAATCCCTGATTTCAAAATGCAAATGAGGACCCATAAATCCACCAGTTCTTCCGCTTAACGCAATGATTTCGCCTTTTGAGATGGGCAATTCCGAAGCGGATGGATATGCCTGAACTTCAAAACTCTCATTTTTATATTGCTGTTTTTTAATATAGGCTTCTATACGATCGCTAAATTTTTGTAAATGTCCGTAAACTGTTGTGTAGCCGGTTGAATGCGTGATGTAAAGCGCCTTTCCATAACCCCAATGCGCAATTCTTATTCTGGAGATATAACCATCAGCAGCGGCCAAAACATTCAATCCTTCTCTTTGTTGCGTTTTAATATCCAATCCTGCGTGAAAATGATTGGGACGCAATTCACCAAAAGTCCCTGACAATATTAAAGGAATCTCTAACGGGCTTCCAAAATAGTTTGTCGGATAGGTATTTTGCATCGTAATGCTTGCTTGACCGAAAGTAAGAATATTGGAACACAGGATAAATAAAAGGATCAATTTTTTCACAAACATTATTTTTATTAATTTGTGCTAAAATACTAAATTATATTTTTTATAAAGTTTAAATTTTTAATCATTTAGCACAAAAGGATTAAAGTTTTTTATAAAATACAAAAAAAACAGTTGTAATATTGCGTTACTAACACTAACTTTGTATTTATAGTTTATATTCCTAAAGCAAGTATGAGTTCTATAATACAAGTGGTTAATTTAGTAGAAGATAAACTCGTAAAACTTTTGAAAAATTATCATTTTTTGAAGGAAGAAAATGAGTTTTTATTCAATAAAATAGCATTATTGGAGAATGAATTGGCAGAGGGAAAGCAAATTTTTAATGAAATTGAAAAAAAATACCAAACATTAAAAATTGCAAAAACTATAGAAGGCAGTAAAGAAGACAGGAGAGAGACGAAACTCAAAATAAATGCATTAATTCGTGAAATTGACACGTGTATTGTTCAATTAAGCGAATAAGATCTTTAAAATGGCAGAACCTTTAAAAATAAAAGTAACAATCGCCGGAAGGGTATATCCAATCAACGTGAAAAACGAGAATGAAGAGGAGGGTATGAGAAAAGCGGCAAAACATATCAATGATATGGTTACTAAATTTGAAAAGAATTATGCGGTAAGTGACAAACAAGATGTTTTGGCGATGTGCGCCCTGCAATTTGCTTCACTTATTGAAATAAATTCCATAAATAAAGATCAGGATATGATGGAAGTGACGGAAAAAATTAATAAATTGGGTGCGTTAATTGATACGCATTTAGAAAAATAAGTTCTTTAAAATAAATTAATAATAATAATACTGCCTACATTAGTTATTGTTTGTTAAACTCAACATTATACCTTTATAAAGGATGAGTCTCAATTGCGAAAGCAAGCCGTTTTAAACGGATCCTTGACCAATTAGTTAATCCTAAACTTGTTTAAAGGAGTTTACAAGACCTTTCTAATGTAGGTTTTTTTATACCTAAAACTGAAATATGATAGAATATATTATGCCAATTATAGTTGGTATCGCAATAGGGTTAGCAATAGGTTATGTGATAGCCAAAACGCTGGAAAAAACAAAAGCCACTAAAATTTTAAGAAATACGAGAAAGGAAGCCGCTACAATTATTAAAGAAGCTCAAATAGAAGCTGAAGCGACAAGAAAAGACAAAATTTTACAAGCCAAAGAAAAATTTATTGAGCTAAAATCGGAACACGAAAAAGTGATTATTGCCAGAGACCGAAAAATAGCTGAAGCTGAAAAACGTGCACGTGACAAAGAGTCCCAAATATCTCAGGAACTCGATAAAAACAAAAAATTGAATCAGGATATTACCACAAAAATCGGCGAGTACGATAAAAAAGTGGAATATTACGATCGAAAAACTGAGGAAGTTGACAAACTTCACCGCAAACAGGTTGATCAACTGGAAGTTATCTCAGGATTGTCTGCTGTTGATGCCAAAAAGGAACTGGTTGCTTCCTTAAAAGAACAAGCAAAATCTGATGCGATGGCCAGTATCCAAGAAACCATTGAAGAAGCAAAATTAACGGCGCAACAAGAAGCACGAAAAGTAATATTAAACACCATTCAGCGTGTTGGCGTTGAGCAAACGGTTGAAAACTGCGTTTCTGTATTTAATATAGAATCGGACGATGTAAAAGGACGAATAATAGGCCGTGAAGGTCGGAATATTCGTGCTTTGGAAGCTGCTACAGGTGTTGAAATTATTGTTGATGATACTCCGGAAGCCATTATCCTATCTTGTTTTGATCCGGTGAGAAGGGAAATCGCGCGATTGGCATTGCACAATTTAGTGACCGATGGAAGAATTCATCCGGCTCGTATTGAAGAAGTTGTAAAAAAGACCGAAAAACAAATCCAACAGGAAATTATTGAAATTGGTAAACGTACCGTAATTGATTTGGGGATTCACGGATTGCATCCTGAATTGATCAAAACTATCGGACGAATGAAGTACCGCTCCTCTTATGGCCAAAATTTATTGCAGCACTCACGTGAAGTTGCTAACCTTTGTGGATTGATGGCTGCGGAATTAGGCTTAAACGCTAAATTGGCGAAAAGAGCCGGTTTGTTGCACGATATTGGAAAGGTCCCAGAGTCAGAAAGTGAATTGCCTCACGCCTTATTGGGAATGCAATGGGCTGAAAAATATAACGAAAGCGCTGAAATTTGCAATGCGATTGGTGCTCACCATGATGAAATTGAAATGAAAACATTAATTGCGCCAATTGTGCAGGTTTGTGATGCCATTTCAGGAGCAAGACCAGGCGCTCGTCGCCAAATTTTGGATTCCTATATTCAACGTCTAAAAGATTTGGAAGACATCGCCTTCGGATTTACGGGTGTTCAAAAGGCATACGCCATTCAGGCAGGAAGGGAATTGCGTGTGATTGTTGAAAGTGAAAAAGTAACTGACGCTAAAGCCGCAGAACTTTCTTTCAGTATTTCACAAAAAATTCAAAATGATATGACTTATCCGGGCCAGGTTCGGGTTACGGTTATACGTGAAACAAGATCTGTGAATATCGCTAAATAGCATTGGTTATTTATAAATTATAAAAAAACCGCTTTTGCGGTTTTTTTATGCTCAATATTTTAACTTAAAATATATTTAATGGTAATTATTGAGAAGATCAGCAGTGTAAACAAAATCAATTTTCTTAAAATTTTTATCAATACAAATCAAAAATATTTTTTACATTTACTTGATTAAAAAATTAAAATAAACATTTAATACATATCATTATGGCAAAAAGTCAGGACGCGAAAAAAAACGTCAAAAAAGAACCGTTAAAATCGGCTAAAGAAAAAAAAGAAGCAAAAAGAGATAAGAAAGCAAAAAGAGATTAGTTCTTTAAATTAAAAAACCCTCGTTTATTTTAAACGAGGGTTTTTTAATAAAAGTTAAAAGTTAAAAGTTAAAAGTTAAAAGTTAAAAGTTAAAAGTTAAAAGCTCAAAGCTGAAAGTTCAAAGCTGAAAGTTCAAAGCTGGCAGATGTAGGCAGAATGTTATTTTTTGCTATTACCATATTTTTTTTACAGTTTTTATAAAGTTTTTTAAATGTAATTCCCGCTTCGGGTATAAGAGGGCTTCATTATTCTAGACGTAGACTAACAATCGCAATTCCATGTTTGTCTGTCAATTCATTTTCCGAAATACCGGGTCCGATAGAAAATTGAATGCTTTCAACTTTGTGAATGTCAAATTCTGAGGACAGATTGTGATCAAAATAATATGGTAAAAAGCTTGGATACGGCCTTGGCAATGTAACGGTTTTAACTGGTTTTAAGTCAGACAAAGACATTTTATAATCGGTACTTTCCGTGCCTATTTCTATCAAATTTCCAAATGAAGAGCCATCATTCATCACAAAAGCCATCTGTAATTTACAAGGTTTGTTGTTTAAGGATCTTCCTTTAAAAACAAGATTTTTCATTGAGGACAAATCATTTTTTCTGCCTGATATTTTATCCAATATGAAATGTTTAAAGCTATAATCGTAAATCGGTTTTGCATTCAAATTTTCAACATCAACTTCAAACAATTTTTCAAGATTCATTTGGTATTCTGATTCGCCATCATTTTTTGTGGGAACCAATTGAAATGATTTTCGCCATTCCCGTACGAGTAAATCCGTATCTTTTGAAGCATTGAAAAGGTGAATAGGATACGAATTTGGAACTACGCGAACCTTATAAGTACTGTTGTCATAAAAACTCCAATCAATCGGTCGGCCTATTTTATCAGGAGGATAAGTGGTATGATGATTATCCTGATGTTGCACAATAATATGGTAAGATAAAAATCCGGCCTGTATCATTTCAGCAGGAATAATTGCCGAATAGGTATAAGCGCCAGTATTTGTCATCTCATAAATTTCACTCTTCGAACCGGCATAAACCACCAATTGGATTTCCTCAGGTTCATTTGGCGCGATATAATTTACCGTTATGGTTAATGCATTATTTTCGGAAATTTCAATTTCCGGCGTATGTTTAAACCAAGGTTTTGTTACCGTTGTTTCAGGCGCATAAAAATCGCTTAGCTTGCCAAAACCAAAAGTGTCATTGGCTTTCCAATTTTTTTCGGTTCCTTTTTTACTGAGGATATAGGTTCCCGGTGTGATTGAAAAATTGCCGTTTTCAACAGTTGCAGACAAAGTATTTCCCTGATTAATTGCTTCTATTTCAAATTGCGAACCCAAATTTTGCAGATTAATTTCCATCAGATTGCTTTTCCAGTTGATAACACCCACTGTTTTTTCAGGACTGTTTTTTCCAAAGGGATTGTCTACCCAAACGGCATCTGGCATCACTTCCAACCGCCAAATTCCGTCTTCAATTTTGTCTAAAAAATAAGCGCCTAATCCATCATATTTTATCAAATTAGAATTTGCAAATCCTGCAATCAGTTTTAATTTTTCTTCATTTACAGGAACTGCAATCGTATTATTTGTGTAAATAAACTTGGTTGCTGCATTGTATTCCGCCAAATCATTTTGATAATTCACTTTAAAATCATCAAAAGTTAGATTGTTGGGATGTTTTCCATAATCTTTATTCATAGGAATTTGGTGAAAAACTTCGGAAGCAATCATCAAGCTTAATGCCTTTTGAGGTGTGAAAGCCAAGTTCATATAATGCGTATTATATTCGGTGTTTGTGGAGGCCAAATAGGTTGGATCATAAGAAAAATGCGTGGCCAACTGAATGCCGGCTTCCCTAAAACTTCTTGCTATTACCGGATAAATATAAGATCTTCCCACATCGGCGGCATCAAACTCATATACGTATTTTGCACCGTGGTATTTTTTGATGGTTTCGTTAAAAGGAATGTTAAAATCGTCGGTATTTGGCAGCAAATTTCCGGGAATTTCACGCTGATAACCCAAACCTGTCGCGTACCATTGAAAGGTTCCGCCTTGAATTCCCGCTTTAAAATAGGCTTCTGCTAAATGTACTGAATGGCTAATATTGTATAAAATTGGTTTTTTAGTGCCGCTTTTTCTCATGGCTTTTACTATTCCTTTTATAAAATTGATCACTTCCTTTTCGCTTCCTCTGTGATGTGGCTCATTGCTTATTTCAAAAGCTATAATGCTCGGATCATTTTTATAGGCCAAACCGGTATACGGATTCACATGGTTCAAAAATTGAAACAGATAATTTTTTTGCGCATTTATGGCAGCAGGGTTTGTAAGACTATTGTCTTTGCCGTATTTATGGGAAAAACCAGGCGTATACTCATCGGGTTCCGGCCAGCCATTTCCCCAAAATGCTATTGGAGTTATGATAGCACGAATGCCTTTTTCTTTTAATTTTTTCATCAGGAAATCGAAAGTATCCAAATGCTCATTTTCAATCAGATTTCCTAAGGAGTCGCTAATTTCGGTATCCCAAACATGCACACGATACAAATCGAATCCCAATCGTGAAAAATGGTAAACATCATTTTCAATGGCTTTTTTTTGGTCGATGCCCATTCGTTTTGCAGAACGAAAAGCGTGAGCGAAAGGAACTGTATAATTTACGCCGAATCCCTGAACTTCCTTGTTGCTGAGTTTCCATCGCATTACGCCAAGATTGTCAACGTAAACATCGCCTTTTGGTTTCGTGTTTTGTGAAGAAAGATTACCGACACTTAACAGAAACACTATCAATAAAGTATTCAAAACGGATTTGTAAAAGTTTATTTTTGATTTCATCAATAAATATTTTAAATAAAGTAATTTTTTAAATGAAATTCCTCACCTCATCCTTTAAAAAAGTCAAGGCTGTTGTTGAAGGTGCAGCACTATTTAAAACACTTTTTATAAGGGCTTCCCGCAATTCCTGCGCATTGGTAACCGTATTTTCTTCAGCAGTTTTTTTTATGATGAGGATGGTGGCATTTTTTGAGGCAGTAATTACGCTCCAACATTGATCGGAAATATAAATTTGTTGCGCAAGGTTGTGCTCAAACTCCTGTTCAATGGTGTTGATTAAACTTTGTGAATAGGCATTGATATCATTGTTGATAGAGGTGATTCTTAAAACCAATTTTGAAGGATTTATGCGTTCCAAAAACAAAGCCATTCTTTCATAAGCCTGCAATCTAATAGGTAAGGACTGTTTTTGATTTTCCCTAATAAGTGATAACCTGATTTTTCTTTCTTCATTATTAGTATGGTTCAGAAAAAAATAATAGGCGACAGCGCCAGTAATTAAAGAGGGAATGGCATAACTTAACAATTCCATAATTTTATTGAATTCCATAATTTTTAAATATTTCTCAAATTTATTACATGTATTTTAAAACAAGCGATTTTAGATGATAAAAGTTAGCAATAATTTATCGTTAATTACCGCCTTCTTCTAATATGTGAAGCATCAAAATTGGCCTTACTTTATGACAATTTTGTTAACAGAAATATGTTTTCAAAAAAAATATATTACTAATTTGGTATGAATAGTATATTTTATATTTGCCAAAATAAAAAA
>JAVVEF010000022.1:0-30709 GCA_032251275.1 Lutibacter sp. | reverse complement strand
CTGTTTCAGTAACATACTTAGGCAGGTTTTTGGAGCATACTCAATATGCATATGGTTATAACCCCTTTTAATATCTTGAGTTTAAAATTTGTAAATAAAGAATTGTTTGAAACGCCAATCTGGTTAATTGACAAAGATATTATTGGAAGAACTGAATATTCCGGAGTAACCGAAAGAGTTAGAGCGATGCAGGTGAGAACTTTAAACAATATTTTAGACCTTGGAAGAATGATGAGAATGATTGAAAACGAAACCTTAAATGGCGCCAATTCCTATTCTTTAATTTCTATGATAAATGATTTACAAAGCGGTATTTGGTCTGAATTAAGCACAGGCAAAAATATTGACACTTACAGAAGAAATTTACAAAGAGCTTATGTTGACAGGCTTGGCTATTTAATGACTGCTAAAGATGTTAAACCAAGCGGAAGAAAATCAAGTTATGTAAAAATGACTTTGGTTACCGTAAATGGATCTGATATTGTTTCAGTTGCTCGCGGAGAATTAAACCGTGTGAAAGTTGCCGCACAAAGAGCTGCACTAGCCACAACAAATACCAATACGAAATATCATTTACAGGATATTGCCAAACGTGTTGATGGATTTTTAGACCCAAAATCTTAATAAAGAATATCATATTTAAAAAAAAGAGCCTTCAATCGAAGGCTCTTTTTAATTATAATAACTGCTTTTCGTCACAATCCTAAAACTTCAATGCCTTGCTCAAAAATAACATCAACAGGAATATTGGCTTTGCTCAGTTTGTCCAAATCAAGTTTTAAATCTGAAGGAATTATTCCATTTTCTTCAACCAAAGTTACAACGCCATCATAATCTCCATTTCCCTGCAAAGTCAAAATAAGGTAAGATAACTGATGCATCGCTTCCTCCATTTTATCGTAATTTACTTTGTAAGAGCCATCATCATTTTTGGCAAAAGCACCTTTTTCCTTAAAGAAATTAAACCGAATCATATTGGCTTTGCCATGCGCACTTGAAGCGCCAAAACGCACGGAGCGGAAAATACCTGCCATAAAAGTGGTCATATAATCCTTCCTTTCACCTTCCAATTCCCCTTTTTCATGCAATTGCTGCACCATATACAAACCCAAAACATCAGCTTTTCCCTCCTCCAAAGCAGAAGCTTGTTCTTTTAATGCATTTCTTACGGTTCCTTTATTGTTGATGGTGTTTTTGATGCCCAATCCGTGCGCCACTTCATGAAACATGGTGTTGGCAAAAAAAGCATCGAAGGTGATGTATTTTTGTTGGCTTGAATCAATTAAAACTTCAGAAATCGGCTTTAAAATGATATCGAATTTAGCACGCATCGCATTTTTTAACTGCAATCTTCTTGTGCCTTTTTTCAATTGAACGGTTTCATCATTTGGCAAATTAATGGCGATGGTTTTGCTGCCCGCATTACAGTCACCGGCATAATAAACAACATCATAGGCATTTAAATCGGAATCAGTTCCGGGCACTTCACTTTTATAAGCTTCCGAAACCGGAAGTCCGCTTTGCAATTCGGGCAAAAAACTCGCAAAGCGCGTTAATTTTTCGCTCCAAACCTGATCTTTTATTAGTACATAAGCCTCGTGAGCAGCTTTAATTCCAAAAAGTTGGTCTTCATAGGTTTCAATTGGGCCAATCACAATGTCAATCGTATTGGTTTTCATATCCATCCAGGCAAAATCACTGGCTTGGTAATCGTCTGTTAACAACGCTTGTGCACGTAATTCCAAATAATTTTTAAGTCCTTCATCATCGGCTAATTTTGAGGCTTCCAACAACAAATTGGCCACTTCTTCCATCTCTTTTTTAAACTGGACATGATAAGGAATTGTATATAATTTCCCTTCCTTATTTCTTCTGATAAACGTGTACAAACTTAATTTGGATTCATCGGTAAAAACTTCAAATTCCAACTTTGTCATATCAGTCGGATAAAAATTTGCGCCTGTAGGTTTGGTTCCAACACCATCCACATAAGGGTTGTTTCCATCGAGCCTGTCCCACGGGCCGTAATTTATTTCGACAAATTTTTTGGTGTCTTCATTTGAAATACTGTCTAAAAGTTGCTTTTTGTCGCCATACGCTTCAAACCAGAATAATTTATTCATTATCGATGCCGCTTTAATCAGAATTGGTAACATTTTGCGTTCATTTTCTGATAAAACACTCAGATCTGATGTCAACTTAAAAGTGGCGTATTTACTCAGTTTCTTTTGCATATCGGTCCAGTTTTGTTCAACGGTAACTTGTTTTACGGGTTTGCGCGCATTGTTGCTTTCCTTGCAAGAAAACAATACGATTGCGACAAGTATGATGCTAATTTTCTTCATCTTGTTGGGGTAAATTAATGTCATCCAATATTTTCTGAATTCTATTTTTATCGGTATTATAATTGATGTCGAATACAGGTTTATCAGGAAACTGTTCTATCATTAATGTTGAGGATGGGAATGCAAAACTGACGCCCAAACTTTTGGCCAATTTTAAAATTTTCATATGCAATTTATGTTTGGAAGATTGCTCACTTGTCCAGTCTAAATTCACAAAATAAACATTTAGAAGTATCGATAATGATGAATCGGCAAAACCAATGAATTCAACATTAAATTCTTCTGTTCTGGTAGCCGGGTCCAATTCAATAATTCTTCTGATGCCAATTATAAAAGCTTCAATAAGTTCGGGAGGCGTATCATAGCGAATCCCCAAATTTGTGGTGTAACGACGAAAAGACCGCAAACCCTTGTTATTCACCACCATTTCTGAAAGCTGGCTATTGGGAATCTGGAAAATTGTGGTATCGGCAGCTCGTACGGTTGTTGATCTAAAACCAACAGTTTCAACAGTTCCTATTACGGTACCGGCTTCAATCCAGTCACCTATATGAAAAGGTTTGTCCACAAAAATCATAATGGTTCCTATAAAGTTTTTAACCGTATCCTGTGACGCCAACGCGATAGCAATACCGCCTATAGAAGCACCGGCAATTACCGTGACGGGATCAACATCAAAAAGTGTCAAAAATTTAAGTACTCCCAAAAATATAACGAGCCCTTTTAAAAAATTTCTTAAAACAGGAACCAGTTGGTCATCTAATTTAGAAACTGTTGTTTCAGCAAATTTTGCATAAATACTCATAATTACCTGCACCAATTTTAAGAAAACATAAATCCAGAAAACAACAACCATCATATTGATTGCCAGAACCAAAAAATTGTTAATGTCCACATACAGCAATAAAGAAGGCAATATAGATTTAATGAATCCCATTAAAATCAATAAAACAATTGGACGGGTCAGTTTTTTTATGGAAGTTTTAATAGTTTCATCTGATATATGAATAATTAAATACTGTGTTTTATTCAAAATTAAAAAAACAATTTTACGCAAAATATAAAACAGTCCAAAACAGATTGCTATCAATATCAGCAAACCAATATACTGCCAAAGTTCAACGTTGAAAAGCGATCTATGACCTGCTTCAGGCATTATTTGCTGCAACTTTACCATATACCAAGGATACATACTTTGGTAAAGTTCCAAAACTTTACCGGAAGTTTCTTTGGAATAATACCAACTGTCTTCAATTTTCTCTAGATAGATCTCCGGCATTTTGCTTGGAAATAAAAGGTATTGATTTCCACTTTTGGTAATTGTCGTGTCTGAATACATGGGATTGGTAGGCACCTTGCTAAAATCAACTTTTAATCCTTTGGCATCCATTATTTTCTTCAATTTAATGGCGATATCCTGCGCCTCCAAACTGTCATAACCATAAATTGTGGTGGCTGATTTTTCAGGATTATAGGAACCGGATTGTAAAAAATATAAATGGGTTGAAATGGTTGCGTTTGGATTGCTTAAATCGACTTTAACTTTGGTTTGGGCAATTAAAGAAGCTGAAAACAATAAAAAAAATAAGAATAATTTTTTCATTATTTATTGGTTTAAAGTAATAACAAATTTAGGACTTTAAATTAAAGTCCTAAATTTTTTGTTGCTAAATTATTTTGATTTATTGATTTTGAAAAGTTTCCCTTTGGTTTTTGGCTTGAAGGGAATGGTGTCATTAAAGGTATTTTTGGCCGATGATTTTTTGTTTTTTCGCCAGCTGTTATTTTCCGGAAGCAATTTTTGAAGCAAATCTGTTCTGCCAACTTTTGTAAGCGTATTTCTGATCCATTGTTGGTTTTCCTTTTTATACCAGAAGAAAAATCGGTGCTGTTCGTCCTTTTCTTGCTTTGTTCTTGGCGTTTTGGTAGGTTTTAGCGTATAAGGATGGTAACCACTGTAATAAATAACCGTGGCAACAGTCATAGGTGTAGGCGTAAAACCCTGAACTTGTTCCAGTTGGAATCCTAAATCTTTTGTTTCCGCAGCCAAATTCGCCATATCTTCCAATTCACAGGCCGGATGGCTGGAAATAAAGTAGGGAATCAGTTGCAGATTTAGTTTTTTACGCATATTTATGGCGTCAAAACGTTCTTTAAATTTATGGAAATAAGTAAATGAAGGTTTCCGCATCAATTTCAAAACATTGTCTGATGTATGTTCCGGTGCCACTTTCAATCGGCCGGAAACATGGTTGGTCATCACTTCTTCCGTATAAGCATCCAGTTCTTTTGGATCGGCCAATTTGTTGAATTCGGGCACCAATAAATCGTGACGAATTCCACTACCAATAAATGATTTTTTTACTTTCGGATGCTTGTCAACCGCTTTATAAAGTTCCGTTAAAGGTTTGTGCAAAGTGTCTAAATTATGACAAATCACCGGAGAGATACAAGAAGGCGAAACACATCTGTCGCAAATTTCCTGCACTTTTCCTTTCATTTTGTACATATTTGCCGACGGTCCGCCAATATCCGATAAATAGCCTTTAAAATCGGGCATATTCGCTACTTTATCCACTTCCTTTAAAATAGACTCCTGACTTCTGCTGGCAATAAATTTTCCCTGATGTGCAGAGATGGTGCAAAAACTGCAGCCACCAAAACAGCCACGATGGATATTGATGGAAAATTTAATCATTTCAAATGCGGGAATTGGTCCGCGTAAATTGTATTTTGGATGCGGCAAGCGCGTGTAAGGCAAATCGAAAGAAGCGTCAATTTCGGCTTCTGTCATTGTTTCATATGGCGGATTGATAACCAAATTAAAATTGTTTACTTCTTGCAAAATACGATTTGCATGCAGTTTATTGGATTCCTGTTCAATCACTTTAAAATTTGAGGCATAGGATTTTTTGTCCTTCAAACAAACTTCATGTGAATTGATGGTTACATCTTGCCAGTTTTTATTTTTAGGGATTTCTTCATTTTTATCAACTAAAAAAGCAGTTTGTTTCACTGTTTTTATACTGGAAAAAGGAACGCCTTTTTTCAACAAATTCACAATTTCATGCAAGGGCTGTTCACCCATTCCATAAACCAGCAAATCGGCTTTTGAATCCATTAAAATGGTTGGTTTTAAGGTGTCGCTCCAATAATCGTAATGCGTAACTCTTCGAAGTGAAGCCTCAATTCCGCCAATTAAAACCGGAACTTCAGGAAATTTCTCTTTTAAAATAGTTGAATAAACGGTAGTTGCATAATCGGGCCTAAAACCTTTATCGCCGTTGGGCGTATAAGCGTCATTGTCGCGTTTTCTTTTGCTGGCGGTGTAATTGCTCACCATCGGATCCATGCAACCGCCGGTAACTGCAAAAAACAATTTTGGCGTGCCCAATTTGGTAAAATCCTGCAAATTGTCGTGCACACTCGGTTGCGGTACAATAGCCACCCGTAATCCATAACTTTCCAAAAGACGGCCAATCACGGCTGTGCCAAACGCAGGATGATCCACATAGGCATCGCCTGTAAATAATATTACATCAAGTTCTTCCCAACCTCTGAGTTTCAACTCTTTGTTAGTGGTAGGCAACCAATCTGAAAGTTTATTCATCATATTTTGCAAAAATACGTTAAAATTAATAATTCAAAATTATTTCTTTTTTATCTGACTTTTTTTGATAAGAAATAGGGTATTTCGGATTTAAATGAATCAATTATCAATTTTTAATTAAAACTGCGCTAGGGATTATAGTGAAAATCCTTTTTAGCGGTTAAAACCGCTAAAAAGATTGAAACGAAAAGCCCGACCGCTTTTTCAGCGGGAGCGCCCCAACTATTATTTAAAAAAATGTGAACAGTTTTTTTTTAGAAGATTATTTCGTGACATTCAATTCTTGTCCGATACTGATCTCGTTAGAAGGCAGCGCATTGATTTTTTTGAGTTCTTCAACGGTTAAACCATACCTTTTTGAGATGTTGTACAAGGTGTCGCCTTTGACAACAATATGCTGAGCCAGACTCATATTCTCCACTTTTTTAAATGGAATTCCCAGAACTTCCGCATCATATTTGTGCAAATCGTATTTTTCAATTAACCCGATTAATTTTGCGGGATAACGCCTGTCTGTTGCGTAACCGGCTTCACTTAAACCTTGCGCCCAGCCAACATAATCGCCATCTTTTAGCGTAAATAAGTTGGCATAACGACTTCTTGTGGTTAAAAACAGCGAGTGGTCTCTGTAAGAAACTAAAGGATCCTTGTACACACGAAAACATTCTCCTTTTTCATCGTCATCGTGCAACGTATGGTCGCCTTCCCAACCTTTGTGGCATTTTATGCCGAAGTGGTTATTCGATCTTTTGGTTAAATCACTGTTACCACTTGAGGATTCAATAATTCCTTGTGCCAATTTAATACTGGCGGGAATTTTAAATTCACGCATTTCTTTCATCGCTTCATCTTTATAGGTATTGATGTACTCAATGGTTGATGTTGCAATGGATTGTTTTACTTCAATTGTTTTTACTGATGGTGTACGTTTTTCTGCAGCAACCACCACTTTCTTTTCCGTTGGCGGTGTTTTATGTTTTGTGTGAACAACCTGCTTTTTAGAGTTACAGCTTGATAAAAAACCGACAGTTAACAAACAAATTAAAACAATTTTTAACTTCATATTTATACTATTTGTGCTAAATTTTTCTTTTTTAATAACAAATTCATCCCATCAATTCCCTGTAAACCGCCAGTGTGAATTGCTAAAATTTTGGTTCCTTTTTTGAAAAAATCACTTTTTATTAAATCTACGATGCCAAACATCATTTTTCCTGTATAAACAGGATCTAAAGGGATTTTTGTTTCATTTTTAAATTTGTTGATAAAAATAATTAATTCTTCTGAAACTTTTGCATAACCACCAAAATGATAGTTGGTATTTAAACTCCAATTTTCCGATTTTAGTATGTATTTATTGACTTCATGTTGTAAAAATTCACCTTTTAACGCCGGAAAACCGATCGTTTTTTGGTGGCTTTTCAACGAATTTATGATTCCGGATATGGTTCCTCCAGTCCCGACTGCACAACAAACTACATCAAATTTTTCATCTTCCTCATTCAAGATTTCCTCACAGCCTTTTACGGCAAAATTATTTGTGCCACCTTCCGGAACCAAATAAAAGTCGCCAAATTTTTGTTTTAGTGCAGAGATAAATTCGGGTTTGGTTTTATTTCTGTAAGCTGATCTTGAAACAAATTCAAATTGCATATTGTGTTCAGCGGCAAACTTTAAGGTTGGATTATTTTGAATTGTTTCAGCCAAATTACTGGCCAATTCATCTCCTCTTATAATTCCGATTGTTTTAAGATTATAGGAAAATCCGGCCGCAGCTGTTGCGGCAATGTGGTTGGAATACGCACCGCCAAAAGTTAGCAAGGTTGATTTTTGCTGTTTGGTGGCTTCGGCTAAATTGTATTTTAATTTTCGGTATTTATTGCCAGAAATAAACGGATGCAATTCGTCTTCGCGTTTTATAAAAAGAGAAACACCACTATTTTCAATTTCAGAAAAGTGAATTTGCTGTATGCGGCTATATTTATTCTCTAGGAACAATTTTCTGTTTTTTCTTCAATTTCAGCCCATTCGTCCATCAACTTTTCCACTTTGATTTTTTTTGCCTTGTAGTTTTCAAAAAAATTTGGTTTGGTAGAAGTTCCTTCATAATCTTTCACTAAAGCTTCATCCATTTCCGAAATTTCTTTTTCCAAATTATCTATCTGTGTTTCAATCTTAGACAATTGATTTTTCAACTTTTTAAGTTCCTTGTCTTCTTCTCTAGATAATTGTGTAACTTCTTTTTTGGAAGTCTCCGACTTTTTTACAACCACCGTTCTTTTTTCAGCATCACGCAAATTTTCTATCTGATGTTGTTCCAGGAAAAAGTCGATATCACCCAAATATTCTTTAATTACCTTGTCTTTAAATCCATAAACTGTTGTGGCCAAACCTTGTAAAAAATCCCGGTCATGCGAAACTAAAATCAATGTTCCTTCAAACTTTTTTAATGCCAGTTTCAACACATTTTTTGATGCTATGTCTAAGTGGTTTGTGGGCTCATCCATAATCAACACATTAAATGGCGACAACAACAATTTGCATAACGCCAATCTATTTCTTTCACCACCCGACAACATTTTTGCTTTTTTATCAACGGTATCGCCGCTAAACAAAAACGATCCCAACATATCTCTTACGCGAGCTCGGTTGGTGTCTGTCGCGGCATCTTCCATGATTTCCAATACCGTTTTTTCCGCATCCAAATACTCCGACTGGTTTTGGGCAAAATAGCCGATTTCAACATTGTGGCCCAATTTTAAATGACCGCCGTGTGGAATTTCTCCCACCATAATTTTTGCCAGCGTCGATTTCCCTTGTCCGTTTTGTCCAACAAAGGCGATTTTACTGTTTCTTTCAATCAGCAAATCAACATCTTCCAACACGTGTTTTTTGCCGTAACTTTTCGATAAATTTTCAGCTTCAATAACAATTTTTCCAGGTTCTTTAGAAATTTGGAATTTCACATTCATTACTGCATTGTCATCATCTTCAACTTCTATACGCTCCACTTTATCCAATCTTTTTATTAAAGATTGCGCCATGGTTGCCTTATTTGCCTTTGCCCTAAATTTATCAATTAAAACTTGTGTGGCCTTAATTTCTTTATCCTGATTTTTTTGTGCCTGTAACTGTTTCTCTTTTATCTCCCCGCGCAATAACAAGAATTGGGAATATGGCTTTTTGTAGTCGTAAATCTTTCCCAAAGAAATTTCTATGGTTCTGTTGGTGACGTTGTCTAAAAACATTTTATCATGCGAAACCAAAACGATGGCGCCGGAATACACTTTTAAGAAATTTTCTAGCCAAATAATTGATTCTATATCCAAATGGTTTGTTGGCTCATCCAGCAATAAAATGTCATTTTCCTGCAAAAGTAACTTCGCTAATTCGATTCGCATTCTCCAACCTCCGGAAAAAGTATCCGTAAGTTTGTCGAAATCTTCTCTTTGGAAGCCCAAACCCTGCAATATTTTTTCAGTATTTCCTTGGTAATTATAACCACCCAACAATTCATATCGATGAGAAAACTCATTTAAATTAACCATTAAATCGTGATAGTATTCACTTTCATAATCGGTTCTTTCCACCAATTCGTGATTGATAATTTCCAATTTTCCTTCCAGCTGCTTAATTTCTTCGAAAGCCTGATAGGCTTCTTCCAAAATTGTTCTTCCTTCAACAAAATCAATATCCTGACGTAAAAATCCGATTCTAACCTCTTTATCAAAAGCCATGGTTCCGCCGGAAGTTTCAATATCCTTAGAAAGCACCTTTAGCAAAGTGGATTTCCCTGCCCCATTTTTGCCGATCAATCCAATTCTGTCACCTTTATTTAATTTAAAAGTAACTCCTGAAAAGAGATCGGAACCGGCAAAAGAAACCGATAAATTGTGTACGTTAAGCATTAATAGTTTATAATTTAATGTAAATTTGTATGCGTTTTAAAAATCGTACAAAAGTACTACAAATAAATTTGGCACTCAATTAAAGTTTTTAATTTAATAATTAGCTGAATTTCAATCAAATAAAATAATAAATGTTTAATAAAGGAAGTAAGCTTTACAGCATTTTATTCAATAAATGTCCGCGATGTCAAGAAGGAGATTTCATGAAGGAGGAAAATATGTTTAAATTGCACAAAGCTTTTCAAATGCATGAACATTGTTCAAAATGCGGCTTAAAATATATGATGGAACCTTCCTTTTATTATGGTGCCATGTATGTAAATTATACGCTCACGGTTGGAATCTCAATTGCAACCTTTGTAATTGTAACCCTATTTTTTGATTTTAGCTTGGTTGAAAGTTTTGTGCCGATTGTGATTGCATTGGTTTTAACAGCGCCGGTTACCATCAGGTTTTCAAGAATTGGGTGGATCAATATTTTTGTAAAATACGATCCAAATGCGGTTAAATCTAAAGAAAACGCGCAATAGATATTTCTTTATCCAGCGCAATTCCATTTTCTAAATGATCATAAAGTGCTTTTGCAAGCGTTGGCGCAATCATTACGCCGCGCGTTCCAAGTCCATTTAAAACTGCCAAGTTTTGATGTTTCGGATGTTTTCCCGCCAAAGGCCTTCTGTCTTTAACCGTTGGCCGTATTCCGGCAACCTGTTCAACAATTGTGTAAGGAACTGTTATAAATGTTTCCAATTTGGCTGTCAGCTCGTTTTTGCCTTCTTCCGTTGGAAGCTGTGTTTTGTCTTTCCAATTAAAAGTGGCGCCAACTTTATACAAATTATTTCCTAGCGGAAACACAAACAAAGCAGCTTTTATTAAAAAATCGACGTTTAAATTGGGTGCGTGAATGGTAATTAACTCCCCTTTGGCTTCTTGCATAGGTAATTCATTAAAAAATGGATTATTTTTTAAACCGAAACCTTCGCAAAAAACTATTTTTGAAGCAATGACATCTTTATATTCAACCCTGTTTTCATTAATTTTTAAGGCTTCATATTGAAAACTTTCATTCCTGAATAATTTTCTTTGCGATAAATAATTCCTATAATCTTCGATTAACGATTTTGTGTCTATTCTTCCGGTATTCAATAATTTCCCATAACCGAAATTGGCCAAAACACCTTCGTGCTTTTCCTTAATTAATTTGGTATCCATAAAGTTGGAAAGCGCGGGATTGTCACAGGTCGCAAACCAATTATTTTGTTCCTCAACCGATTTAAAAAGTCGGTAAATATCTAAGGAATAATCGTATTTTTTATTAAATTGAATTTCCAAATCCTTATAAAATGGCAATGCGATTTGCAATTGTTTTGTTGCATTCCAAACGGGCGTAAAGCGTTTTAGGACAACCGGATTGTAAACGCCCCCCGCAACCAAGGAAGAATTTTGGGAATAGTCCTCAAAAACCAAGAATGATTTATTATTTTTTTCCAATTCTTTGGTAAAAGCCAATCCTGCCAATCCCAATCCTACAATAATATAATCTGCTTGCATAGCGCAAAGTTACTTTATAAAACAAAAACTCCCGCAAATTGCAGGAGTTTTAGATAAGATTTATATTTTTTAATAATTCCACATATTAAGTTCTTTATTTCTGATGTCATTTTTAATTTTTTCAGACTCCAACACTTGGAACAAGGCATTGCCTTTCACATACTCATCAACATCCCGATCACCGTAAATATTTTCTTCTCTATAGATAATCGAACTAAATCTTCGGGCATTCAACAAATGATCATAAGAAATTGGATAGGCAGAATTCTTTTGATTGAAAACTTTTGCGTTATGAAGCACTTCACGTGCATCAGGGAAATAAACCCAAAACAATGCCAATTGTTCTGTTCCGCCAGCAATTTCTTCTCTACCCATAGTTTGCACATCTGGCGCAATAGGGGCCAATGCAATCAATCGATACTTTAATTCACCTTGACGTTTGTCAAAATACCAAAGTCCTTTAATTTTAAATCCTTCAATATCTTGGGAGGTTAAATTAATTTTATCAATATATTCATCAATATTTTGGTTTCCGGCATTCATTTCGTCAAAACCGGCATCAGTAGTGTCAATTCTAAAAAGCTTGTTACTGATTTCAGCTTTGCTCATTTTAGCGGTAAAATAGGAATCGTCATAAATCTCAGTGATGTCTCCATTTTTAATACCTTTTAAAAGCGTATCAAACAGCGATCGACGATCCAATGACACGTTCATTGTGTCTACAGGATAATAAAACGGCATATTAATTCGCTCATTTAAATCAATAAATTCCCAAACAACTTTTGACCAAAGAATATCTCTGTCATCAACATAACCATAGGCCAATGGCTTGTCATTGTCTACCGCTTTTTGGGCTTCCGTTTTTTTTCCAATATCAGAAGGTTTCTTGGCATTCAGCAAATTTGACTGCGCATACATGGTATTAAACAGCACAAATGCCAAAATAAAAACTCCAATATTTTTCTTATTCATCATTTAAAATTTATTTTATTGTATTTCAATACTCACTGCCGAAGCATCTTTTATTTTATAAGAACTGTTACCTGATAACGATGATTTTATGTCGAATATTGTAATAACATCGCCTCTTTTTGCTTTCGCAATTGCTTTCCTTGCAGCATCATTCATTTTATTTCCGCTAACTACCACAGCCGATTGTCCCGGTACTTTAATGGTAAATCCTGATGTATTAAGTGTTAAATCAAAATCAAAGTCAGGTAATTCTGCGCTAACAGTAGAATTTTCCAAACTTGATGAAGGCATTTTAACATAGCCTGATTGCTTCCTTATCGCACCGCTTGGAGAAGGAATGTCCTTAATCCTGAAATCTTGAGAAGAACTCACCGATTGTCCGTTAGGAAGTTTTCCCGTAACATTTATTTTAACTTCTCTACCTGTGCCCGGTGTCATAATATATTTACCTGTTCCTGCTGCTTTAGATAATCCAGCTCCAGATGCGTTTACAAGATTGTCAGGTATTCCGGGAATTGAGATTGTCATAGGGTTTGGCACTCCCCTATAAACTACATTCATTTTATCTGCAGAAATTACAGCACTATTTGGTTTTGGAATAACCGCATAAGAGCTGCTAATTTCAATTTCTACGGGCTCACCGTTTTCAATAAAAACAAATTTCCCTTTAATTTCACGTTCCCCAACCGGACCGGCCGGAAAATCTAAAATTGCCCCTCCGTCTTTAATATCGGTTATTTTATTTCCGTTTACAATAACTTCTGATGGCACTAAAGACGCATCATACCGTCCCAATACAATTTTACCCTTAAAGTTTTCGCCTTGAAAAAAAGCAGATTTTTCAGGAATTAAAATTGTTTTGTAATTGGACATAGAAACATCACTTTCTAATTGTCCGCCCAAAAGCGTTCCAAAAATCTCAGATTGTGTTGTTCTGATATCGGTTTGCATTGAAGTTAAATTGGTAACGGTAGAAATCAAAGGAAATCCTTCATACCTGTTTTTTAACCAAAGTTGTTTGCCTGCATCAGTATCTTGAGGAGAAGTGTCAAACCTGTTTTTAATTGTGGCCGCTAAAGGGCTTTTTTCTCCAACAATTTTAACGATGGCATCTCTATAGCCATTTATTTGGTCTAAAAATTCCTGACCTTCAGTTGTAAATTTGTCTCCTTTAAAAAAGTGTTCATCTACAATGTCGGTTTGATCCATGGTCTCATAGTTTGTCAAATCGTCAAAATCCTGAAGAAAGAATTTCTTTTTTTCCTCCAAATAATCATTAAAATTTGAGGATAATTTCTCTACTTCTTTGGCTTTTGCATAAAGATCGCTGTATTTTTCAGGCTGTTCTTCCGCTTTTGTCGCTAAATTTTCAAGAGTCGCTTTATTTTTATCAGTTAAAATTGTATTGTTATCTTTAAGTTTTTCGTTTAAATAGCCAAATGCAGAAAGTACTTCTTTAGACATTTGCATCGCAATCATAGCGATGAAAACTAAGTACATAATATTAATCATTTTCTGCCTTGGTGATAATTTACCTGAAGCCATACCAATTGGTTTTTGTAGTTAATAATTTTTTTCTCAACCAATTAGTTTTTAATTGACATTGCAGATAACATTCCGCCATAAACACCATTTAGTGAAGATAGGTTTGTTGCCAAAGATTCCATTTGTTCTTTTAATCTGGTAGCGTTTTCAGTTACCTCTAAATTAATTTCGGCTTGTTTGCTAGTGCTTTCCACTTGAACTTTATACAAACTATTTAAGGATTCCATTTGTGCAGCGGCCAAAAACATTTGTTCGCTGTATTTATTGGTTGCGGCAATTGAATTTACAGCCGGAGCAATATTTTCTGCAGCTCCTTTAAAGTTTTGTATACTTTCACTTAAACTTTGCATCAAACCTGAATCAAGTTTTGCATCCCTAAGCATATCATCTAATTTTTGGGAGAGCAATCCTTGCGCTTCTTTAGCTTGTCCGGCATCTTTCTCGCGTTTGTCGCCACCAGCCAATTCAGGATAAATTAAGGTCCAATCTAAATCTTCTTCAACAGAATCAAATGCAGAAATAAAAAACACGATGGCTTCCACTACCATTCCCAAGGTTAACATTTCACTACCGCCTGTCCAGTGTTGTATTTTAAACAATGCCCCTAATATTACAATGGATGCTCCAATACCATAAGCGTAATTAAATAATTTTTTTCTGTTTTTTGATTGTGCCATAATAAAGATTTTTAGTTTGTTAGTTTATTTTTGTTGATTTTATTTTCCGTTTATATTTGTGCCAAGAAAATCTTGAACAGTCCTAAAACCAATATAACTTCTGGCTGAGTCAGCATACTCATAATCTCGAGTGCTTACCTCTAAAAAGTAGGCTACATCTTTCCATGAGCCTCCACGGATTACTTTTCTTTTATTTTTATCAATTTCCACATTTGGATTCATTGTGGAGCCTATATAATAAGATGCTTCACTATAAGCTGTATTTGTCCATTCAGAAACATTACCCGCCATATTGTATAATCCAAAATCATTTGGAAAATAAGATTTTGCCTCCATCGTATACAAAGCGCCATCAACAGCATAATTACCCCTAGCAGGCTTGAAATTTGCTAAAAAACAGCCTCTGTCACTTGTGGTATATGGTCCTCCCCAAGGATATGTGGCGTTTTCAAGACCTCCACGGGCGGCGTATTCCCACTCGGCTTCCGTGGCCAATCTAAATTGCGGAATTACGGTTGGATTTTTCTTAGAGCTTAAATAATCGTTTTTCTTTTTGGTTCTCCAACGGCAAAAAGCTTTTGCCTGCATCCAGGAAACCCCAACTACAGGATAATCATTATAGGCTTGGTGATAAAAATAATCCTGATGCATTGGATCATTATAAGAATAATTATAGTCTTTAATCCAAACGGTGGTATCAGGATATACCGATACCACTTCTGTCTTTATAAAATCTCTTCTGTTTCCTTTATTTCTTCCTGCATCTTCTTGATCCAGCCAAGAATATTTAAACTTTAATTTTGCAGGATTCACCATTCTTCTGCCTTCAAAACTATCTTCAATAGGCATTAAAATTGAATCAATCATCACTTCCGCATATTCTTCACTTGGAAATTCATTGACATTCCAAACAATTTTTTCTTTCCAATTCAGCATTTTACCCTGCGTTGGCGAATTAATATCACCAAGGCTACCGTAGGTTTTCATCATATATTTTTGATATGGCGACATTCTAGAAGAGTCAATGTCCAAAAACTGATAATCTTCCAAAACAATATCTCCATCCGAAGACATCAATTCTGAAAATAGGGCCAACTCTGTTCGTACAACAGAATCTCGAACCCAAAACACAAATTCTTTATATTCACTATTGGTGATTTCAGTTTCATCCATATAATATGGACGCACAGTTACGGTTCTGGTTGGTGAATTTAAAGCGCCGGCAACATCTTCGCTTTGTTTACCCATTGTAAATGATCCCCCGGGAATTAAAGTCATGCCTAAAGGCTTTTGGGAATGCCACTTACCGCCAGATCTCACGCCAACTAATTCTCCTTGATCGCTAGATCCACAACTATATATAACTAACAGCAGTAAAATATACAACGATATTTTCTTCATATTTTTTTTCTTAATCCTTTAAGGCAAACGTATTACTAATTATCTTAAAAAACAATATTTAATTTATCTGTTTAAAACAAAAATAAATATGTTTTAGTATGTTGAACAACTTTTTTTTACACCAATTTTTTTAACGTTTTTAACCACCTATCTGGAATTTCCTGATTGGTAGCGCTAATATAATCTTGGTATGCACAAGGTATTAACGTATGTCTTTTAAATTTATTACTTTCTTTTAAATTAATTTCCATCCACCAACGACCACTTTTGTTACTTTTATAGAAATTTAACACTTGATTTTCAATAGGCACTATATATTTTTGGTAATTGTCTTTTAATCCGAAAGGATAATCATTTGCTCTATAATTAACACCTTCAATAAAATACCAAATCATTTGTGAAATTAGCTGAGCTGTTTGATTTTTAATGTCCAATTTTGGATTGTATTCATAAATGCCAAAAGAAGTCACTTTATCGCTGATGCCCGCATATCTAGAAATGGCACAAATTTCCGCGCCTGTAAAACCATTAGGCGTCGCATTATTGTTTGCGGGAGCATCTGCATTTTTTACCGAAGACAAATCGATGCTCACAATATCGGCATCGCGCAACACAGGTTCAACCAATTGAATTGCATTTGAAACTTCACCCAGTCTGTAAGCTTCAAAAAATAAACCGTCCAACAAATCGATTTCATTTTGGGCATTAAAATAAGTTTGATACCCAATATTGCTAAAATTAAATAAATTATTTGGCTGGTTCATTACAATCTTACTTAAATAAGATTGAGAATTTAAAACGTCTTCTATGGTTCCTAAATCAAATTTATCGTCAACAGAAACTATATTTACGGTTTGCTCCAATTTATCGTAAGCCCTGTAATTTGAGTAAGTTAAATCCTGTCCTCCGCCAATAATGATGGGAATTATTTTATTTTTTATAAGGTAAGTCAATAATTCTCCCAGCGCAAAATAAGTATCTTCAATGGTGTTTCCCTGCGGAATATTCCCAATATCCGCAACACTAATTGGCCAATTTCCAGGAAATAGTTTGTAAAGTTCTTTTCTGATTTCATTCAAATTGGAACCGGTTTCGTGATTTCCAATAGCCGAACGACCTTCTTCAACACCAATAATGGCTATTTTTTTATTTTCCAGATTCGGGAATCCGTTTTCTGCAGAATAAATTTCAATACAGCGGCCAAATGATTGATCGGATTGCAATTTTATCAGCTCCAATAACGCATCATCAATAGGTTTAAGGTAATCGAAATTCATTTTTAGGGGTTGTATAATTTCTTTTTCGACAGCAATATAATAAAAAATTATTTCTTCGCTGTTTTTCCTTTTGTTGTTTTCTTTTTTGGCGCGTTTTTCACAATAATATCTTTAACATCTTTTAATGTTAATTTAGTTGGATCCACTGTTTTGGACAATTCAATCTTTGTTTTCCCCTTAATAATATTTGATCTTCCCCAACGTGCTTTTTCAACAGAAATTCCTTCTTCAGGCCAATGATGAATGACTTTTTCTATATCTTTTCGTTTTTTTTCTTCAATCAATTCAACAACATCTTTTTCGGATAAATTGTCAAAATCGTATTTTTTATTTACGTTGATGTAAATGCTGTTCCATTTTAAAAACGGACCAAACCTTCCAACACCTTTTTGAACGGGAATATTTTCATATTCACAAATTGGTGCATCGGCTTTTTGTTTTTCCTGGATTAATTCAATGGCGCGATTTATGTCAACCGACATCGGATTTTCATCTTTTGGAATTGAAATATACATTTCGTCATATTTAATATAAGGTCCAAAACGCCCAACCGCAACCACCACTTCTTTTCCTTCATAACCGCCAATTGTTCTTGGAAGTTTAAACAAATCCATCGCTTCTTCAAAAGTAATGGAAGTCAATGTTTGGTCGCCTTGCAAACTTGCAAATTTCGGTTTTTCTTCATCTGTCGCTTCTCCAATTTGAACCATAACGCCAAATCTTCCCAAACGCGCATACACATTTTTACCGCTTTCCGGATCAACGCCCAATAAGCGTTCGCCTTTTGCCCGGTCTGCATTTTCAGCAACATCAGCAACCATTGGATGAAATGATTTGTAAAAATCTTTAATCATTTTAATCCAATCTTCTTTTCCTTCGGCAATATCATCAAATTCCGATTCCACTTTTGCGGTAAAACCAAAATCCAAAATATAGGTGAAGTTCTCCACCAAAAAGTCATTTACAATATTTCCTATATCTGTAGGTACCAATTTTCCTTTGTCTGAACCCACTTTTTCGGTCAACATTTTTTCAATAACTTCTCCGCCTTTTAATTTCAGCTCGGTATAACTTCTGTCTTCACCTTCAATGGTTCCTTTCTCTACATATTCTCTTTTTTGAATGGTTGAAATCGTTGGTGCGTAGGTTGACGGACGCCCAATTCCCAATTCTTCCAATCTTTTTACAAGTGCAGCTTCCGTGTAACGGTAAGGCGCTCTTGTGTAACGCTCGGTTGCCGTAATGGATTTATTGACCAACACTTCACCTTTAGATAATTTTGGCAACATTCCTTCTTGTTCTTCATCTTCATTGTCGGTTCCTTCCAAATAAACTTTTAAAAATCCTTCAAACTTGATTACTTCACCGTTTGCGGTAAAAACCTCTTTGTTATTCGTATTTGTAATTCTTACATTGGTGCGTTCCAATTGCGCATCACTCATTTGCGAAGCGATGGTTCTTTTCCAAATTAAATCATACAACCTGTCTTGGTCGTAATCAATGGAAACAGATTGAAGACCCATATTTGTTGGCCTGATGGCCTCGTGAGCTTCCTGAGCACCTTTATCTTTGGTGTGAAAACTTCTTGGTTTGCTGTATTCTTTTCCGTACGAGGAAATAATTTCTTCCTGCGCCTCAATTTTTGCATCTTCCGATAAATTAAGACTGTCGGTTCTCATATAAGTGATCAAACCCGCTTCATATAAACGTTGCGCAATCATCATGGTTTTGGCTACCGGAAAATACAATTTTCTAGAAGCTTCTTGTTGCAATGTTGATGTGGTGAATGGTGCTGCAGGAGATTTTGTGGCCGGTTTTGTCTGTAAATCGTCAACTTTAAATTTGGCGTTTATGCACGAATTTAAAAACGATGCTGCCTCTTCCTTTGTATCAAAATTCTTTGGTAATGATGCTTTGAATTTCTTTTCTTCCTCTGTGATAAACTGAGCCATCACTTTATAGGAAGCCTGAGGAGTGAAATTTTTAATTTCGCGTTCTCTTTCAACAATTAACCTAACTGCAACAGACTGAACTCTTCCTGCCGATAAGCCTCCTTTAATTTTTCGCCAAAGTACAGGCGATAATTCATAACCAACCAATCGGTCTAGAACACGCCGCGCTTGTTGTGCGTTAACCAGATTATAATCAATGCTTCTTGGATTTTCTACAGCTTTTAATATGGCTTTTTTGGTGATTTCGTGAAAAACAATGCGTTTTGTGTTGGCTTCCTTTAGTTTTAATTGCTCGTATAAATGCCAGGCAATTGCTTCTCCTTCTCTGTCCTCATCCGATGCCAGCCAAACCATATCGGCATTTTTGGCCAAATCTTTCAACCGTTTTACCAGCGCCTTTTTATCAGTGGGAACAACATATTTCGGACTAAAATTTCCTTCAACATCAATCCCAATTTCTTTGGAAGGTAAATCGGCAATATGTCCAAAACTGGATTCAACCTGAAAATCTTTTCCTAAAAATTTTTCAATGGTTTTTGCTTTTGCCGGTGATTCTACGATTACTAAATTTTTAGCCATATTTTTTTAATTATAATTTTAAAACCTTCCTAATCTCATTTTCAGCTTCAATAAAAACACCTTAAATAATTCGGGTTTTGGATTGCAAAAGTATATAGAATTTTTTTAATATGAATAATAACCTTAAAAAACGCTACATTTTAAGCTTTAATTCATTGTTAAAATTCTGCCAATCTGTCATATTTTTAAAAAAATGGTTATATCTTTGCCGTCCAATAAAAACTTATGGTGAACGAAAAAATTATCGTAGAAAAAAATCAGGGACAACCGCTGTTAACCGAACAAATTGAAGGGAATTCCAAAAAATTGTATATAGAAAGTTATGGATGTTCCATGAACTTAAACGACAGTGAAATAGTCGCTTCCATTCTTTCGAAACAAGGATATAACACCACGCATTTATTGGAAGAAGCCGACTTGGTTTTGGTAAATACTTGCTCAATCAGAGAAAAAGCAGAGCAAACTGTCCGCAAACGCCTGGAAAAATACAATGCCGTAAAAAAGATAAATCCTTCCATGAAAGTGGGCGTTTTGGGTTGTATGGCCGAACGTTTGAAAGCCAAATTTTTAGAGGAAGAAAAAATTGTTGATTTGGTTGTTGGGCCGGATGCATACAGAGATTTACCAAATTTATTGGAAGAAATAAATGCCGGTCGTGATGCCGTAAATGTCATTTTATCTAAAGAAGAAACCTATGGCGATGTTTCGCCGGTGCGCTTAAACAGCAATGGCGTTTCTGCTTTTGTTTCCATCACAAGAGGCTGTGACAATATGTGCACATTTTGCGTGGTGCCATTTACGCGCGGACGCGAAAGAAGCCGTGAGCCCAACAGTATCATTGAAGAAATAAGAGAATTAAGCGATAAAAATTACAAAGAAATTACACTTTTAGGCCAAAATGTGGACAGTTACCTTTGGTATGGCGGCGGATTGAAAAAAGATTTTAAAAACGCTTCCGAAATTGCGCAAGCAACGGCGGTAGACTTTTCGCAATTGCTGGATATGGTGGCAACAGCGTTTCCGAAAATGCGGATTCGATTTTCTACCTCAAATCCGCAGGACATGAATTTGGACGTTATATATACGATGGCAAAACATGAAAATATTTGCAATTATGTTCATTTGCCGGTTCAATCGGGCAGCACTTCGGTGTTGAAAAGAATGAATCGCCAGCATACGCGTGAAGAATATATTACGTTGATTGACAGTATTCGTAAAATTATTCCCGATTGTGGTTTGTCACAAGATATGATGACAGGATTTTGCGGTGAAACGGAAGAAGAACACCAAGAAACCCTGAGTTTGTTGGAATATGTGAAATATGATTTCGGATTTATGTTCGCTTATTCTGAACGTCCAGGCACTTTGGCAGAGAAAAAAATGGAGGATGATGTTCCTTTTGATGTGAAGAAAAGACGACTTGCAGAAATTATATTGCTGCAACAAAAACACAGTTTGTACCATACCAAAAAATTTGTTGGTCAAACGGTTGAAGTATTGATTGAAGGATCTTCAAAAAAATCGGATTCCCATTGGAAAGGCAGAAATTCGCAAAATGCGGTGATTGTTTTCCCTAAAGGAGGAGAAAAATTGGGCGATCTCGTAAATGTTTATATTGAAGATTGCACATCTGCCACGCTAATAGGAAAAAGAATTTAATTCATGGAATCATTGCAAGCCATAAAACAACGTTTTGAAATTATTGGAAATGATCCTCACCTAAACCGGGCACTCGAAAAAGCAATTAGGGTTGCGCCAACCGATATTTCGGTGTTGGTTACAGGAGAAAGCGGTGTTGGAAAAGAAAGTATTCCAAAAATAATTCATCATTTATCGCACAGAAAACACGCAAAATATATTGCCGTTAACTGTGGTGCAATTCCTGAAGGAACGATTGACAGTGAATTATTTGGCCATGAAAAAGGCTCGTTTACCGGAGCCATCGCTTCGCGCAGCGGGTATTTTGAAGTTGCCGACGGCGGCACTATTTTTTTGGATGAAGTTGGTGAATTGCCATTAACCACGCAGGTTAGGTTATTGCGTGTTTTGGAAAATGGTGAGTTTATAAAAGTGGGTTCATCGCAAACGCAAAAAACCAACGTGCGCATCGTTGCCGCCACCAATATAAATATGCAGGATGCCATTAGTAAAGGGAAATTTCGGGAAGATTTATATTATCGGTTAAGCACTATTGAAATAAATTTGCCGCCTTTACGGGAGCGTGTTGGTGATATTCATTTGTTGTTTAGAAAATTTGCTTCGGATTTTGCCCAAAAATATAAAATGCCGTCTGTTAAACTTTCCGACAACGCCATAAAAGCGTTGGAAAATTATGGTTTTCCGGGAAATATTCGACAGTTGCGCAATATTGCTGAAGAAATTTCTGTTGTTGAGGAAAATAGGTCGATATCCTCTGAAAGATTGTTACAATATTTACCGGCCAAAGGCACCAATTTGCCTTCGGTTATAGAAAGTAAAAAATCTGGCAGTGAGTTTTCATCAGAAAGAGAAATTATGTACAAGATTTTGTTCGATATGCGAAACGACATCAACGATTTAAAAAAATTAACGCTCGATTTGATGCAAAGCGGCAGTGTTGAAAAAGTTAAAGAGGAGAATAAAAAGTTAATTCAGAAAATATACAAAGAAGATGTTTCAGATGCTGAAACTGAAAATCAGGTTGAAGTGGTAAGAATTAATGAAAAATATAAAGAATCTGACAATTACGACTTTGAAGAAACCATTGATGCCGATGAAAGTTTGTCTATTCAGGATAAAGAAATTGAATTGATCAAAAAATCTTTAGATCGCAACAAGAACAAAAGAAAACTAGCGGCAAAAGAATTGGGAATTTCGGAAAGAACTTTGTACCGAAAAATAAAACATTACGATCTATAATTAAAATATTAACTTTGAAATTAATTTTCGGAGCCTTAAACAACATCAAAACAGTAGAATGAAAAAAATTAGTTACCTTATAGTATTACTGCTTATTTTTACCACGCAAAGTTGCGGAATTTATTCATTTACTGGAACTAATATTCAACCAGACGTAAAAACGATTCAAATTGATTATTTTCCCAACAACGCAATTTTAGTAGAACCAACTTTAAGTCAGGAGTTTACTGTTCGTTTACAGGATTTATTTTTACAGCAAACCAATTTAAGTTTGGTGAAATCGGGAGGAGATTTGCAGTTTGAAGGAGAAATTACAGGCTACAGAATTAATCCAATGACCGCCACTGCGGAACAAACAGCTGCGCAAAACCGACTTACCATAACCGTAAATGTCCGCTTTTACAACAACAAACTTGAAGAAGACAATTTTGAGCGTTCCTTTTCACACTATTATGATTATGACGGCAACGCGCAATTAACCGGCGGTATTTTAGACGATGCTTTTGATGAAATTCTTGAGCGAATTACGCAAGATATATTTAATGCTTCCGTGGCAAAATGGTAAATTATGAATAGCGCTGAATTCACCTATTTATTGCAATACCCCGAAAATATTGATGCTAAAAAAACCCAGGCATTGAATGAAGTTATTTCTGAATTTCCCTATTTTCAGTCTGCCAGAGCAATTCAACTAAAAGGGCTCAATAAAACAAACAGCTTTAAATACAACCAAACATTAAAAAAAACTGCGGCTTATACCATCGACAGAAAAGTGCTTTTTGATTTTATCACTTCACCAATATTTATTACAAAATCAGAAACAGCGATTGAAAATTTAGAAGAAATTGAGGTAATCGATGCCGAAGATGTTAAAGCGCTTCATAAAAAAATTACGGATGCCTTTTCCAATATAAATACAGAAACTGAAGCTATTGCTGTTCAAAATGAAGAAGTTGATGAAGAAGCTGATGTGCTGGAAATAGGAAAACCGTTGCAATTTGTAAGTTCGGAGCCGCATTCCTTTAACGAATGGATGCAATTAATCGCCCAGAAACCAATTGAAAGAGAAGAAATTCCATCGCGTAAAATTGAAAAAATTGAAGAGAAATTTAATTTAATAGACAAGTTTATTGAGCTTAACCCTAAAATAAAACCGGTTGACAAAAACACCATAAATTTAGACGTAATTACTGACAGTTCCACAGAAAATGAAAGTTTGATGACGGAGACGCTGGCGAAGGTTTATCTTGAACAAAAAAAATATGAAAATGCCATCAAAGCTTATCGCATTTTAATTTTGAAATATCCAGAAAAAAGTGGTTTCTTTGCAGACCGAATTAAAGCAATAAAAAATTTACAAAAAAATAAGTCATGACGTATACATTATTTTTAGTTCTGATTATGATCGTAGCATTTTTGCTCATATTAATCATTATGGTTCAAAATCCAAAAGGCGGAGGATTGTCATCTTCTTTTGGTGGTGGTGGAACACAAGCTTTAGGAGGCGTTCAAAATACAACCAACTTTTTAGATAAAAGTACTTGGACACTTTCAATTGTATTGCTTGCCTTAATTTTATTGTCAAATTTTGCTGCACCTAAAACAAATGTTGTTGACACAAGCTCCGAAATTGAAAACACTATTCAAAACCGTGAAATTCAGGATGCGCCAGTTCAAACTGCACCTGTAACATCGGCACCTGTACAAGATACCGTAAAATAGTTTTTACAAAAATATTTTATTAAAAATGCCAATGTAAATGACACGTTGGCATTTTTATTTTCATAAATATCCCCTAAAAAACACATTTGTCAGTTTTATTGAATTGGCACAATTTTGGAACGTTTATCCGAAGAATTAATAATTTTTAAAATCTATTAAAAATGAGTAAAATTAATATTAAACCATTAGCAGACAGGGTTTTAGTAAAACCGCTACCAGCTGAAAAAACAACTGCTTCCGGACTGATTATTCCGGATTCAGCCAAAGAAAAACAACAAAAAGGAACTGTGATAGCCATTGGCAACGGATTAAAAGACGAGCCAATGACCGTGAAAGTTGACGATACCGTATTATTCGGTAAATATGCAGGCACCGAACTTGTTATTGATGGCACTGAATATTTGATTATGAGAGAAAGTGATATATTGGCAATTGTTTAAAAATAAATAGCAGGGACAGGTCGAGACCTGTCCGTTCAAAGGTTTTAATAAATTAAAATAATAAAAATGGCAAAACAAATAATTTTTGATATTGAAGCGCGCGATGGATTAAAACGCGGTGTTGATGCATTGGCAAATGCGGTAAAAGTGACTTTAGGTCCAAAAGGAAGAAATGTAGTGATTGGAAAATCATTTGGCGGACCCGTTATTACAAAGGATGGTGTAACTGTGGCAAAAGAAATTGAGCTGGAAGATCCATTAGAAAATATGGGTGCTCAAATGGTGAAAGAAGTTGCTTCAAGAACCAGCGATTTGGCAGGTGACGGAACAACAACAGCAACTGTTTTGGCTCAAGCCATTGTAAAAGAAGGGTTGAAAAATGTGGCCGCAGGTGCAAATCCGTTAGATTTAAAACGCGGAATTGACAAAGCTGTAAAAGCAATTGTTGAAGATTTGAAAAAACAATCGCAAGAAGTTGGCAACAATTCAGATAAAATAAAACAAGTCGCTTCAATCTCAGCGAATAACGATGATACCATTGGTGAATTAATAGCCCAAGCATTTAAAAAAGTGGGTAAAGAAGGTGTTATCACCGTTGAAGAAGCAAAAGGAACTTCAACCTATGTTGATATTGTTGAAGGAATGCAATTTGACAGAGGCTATCTTTCTCCATATTTTGTGACAAATGCAGAAAAAATGTTAACTGATTTAGAGAATCCTTACATTCTTTTATTTGAAAAGAAAATAACAAACCTAAAGGATTTATTGCCAATATTAGAGCCAGTTGCCCAAAGTGGAAAACCGTTATTAATTATTGCTGAAGATGTGGAAGGTGAAGCATTGGCAACTTTGGTAATGAACAAATTACGTGGTGCCCTAAAAATTGCTGCCGTAAAAGCGCCAGGTTTTGGAGATAGAAGAAAAGCAATGTTGGAGGATATTTCCATTTTAACCGGCGGTACCGTAATTTCCGAAGAAAGGGGATTGACTTTAGAAAACACAACAATTGAGATGTTGGGTACTGCAGAAAGAATTACCATTGACAAAGACAATACTACCATTGTAAATGGTGCAGGAAATGCAGACGACATTAAAGACAGGGTGGCGCAAATTAAAGCGCAAATAGAAACCACGACATCTGACTACGACAAAGAAAAATTACAAGAACGTTTGGCCAAATTGGCCGGTGGCGTTGCCGTATTGTATGTTGGCGCGGCGAGTGAAGTTGAGATGAAAGAAAAGAAAGACCGCGTTGATGATGCTTTGCACGCAACTCGTGCCGCTGTTGAAGAAGGTATTGTTGCCGGTGGTGGCGTTGCTTTGGTTAGAACAAAAGAAGTGCTAAAATCTCTAACAACCGAAAATTTAGATGAATTAACAGGAATCAGGATTTTAGACAGAGCTATTGAAGAACCATTACGGCAAATTGTTGAAAATGCAGGTAGCGAAGGTTCCGTGGTTGTTGCTAAAGTTATTGAAGGAAAAGGTGACTTTGGCTACAATGCCAAAACTGGTGAATATACCAAAATGCTTAAAGCCGGTATCATTGATCCAACCAAAGTTACAAGAATTGCTTTGGAAAACGCAGCTTCTGTTGCAGGTATGATCTTAACTACAGCGTGCACCCTGGTAGAAATAAAAGAAGAATCAGCCGGAGGAATGCCTCCAATGGGAGGAGGAATGCCTGGTATGATGTAATATTTACAGAAACAATTAAAAAAGCCGCTTAATTTTCATTAAGCGGCTTTTTTATGCAGTTAAGTTTGCAGATAGATTTATGCTTTACAAGCGCATTCCCCAGATCCACATTTAGATTTTTCGCTTACATTTGATACCATTTCCGCTTTACAAATGCACTTTCCTTCTTCACATTTACATGTTCCACTAGCAACACATTCGCATCCTTCAACATGCGCAGTTTCATTGGATATTTCTTTTAAATCCATTTTACAAACTGGGCAAGATCCAGCAACTTCATAGGTTTTTCCTTTTTCGCAATCCATCGGACATTGATAAACACCCGAAGTCATTTCTCCTTCTTCATGGTCATGGCCTTCGTGGCTTTCGATCTTTACTTCTTCCTTAACCTCTTCCTTTTTGGTTTCCTTACACGCAGTAAATAAGATGGCAAAAGAAAAGATTGCCGCTAATATTAAAATTGATTTTTTCATTTCTTTAGTTATTAGTTATTTTAAAATTTAAATTTACTTAACTATTGTGCTTAACAATCCGATAATTTTTTCGGTGGACTAAAGTACTAAAAAATCCGTGCGGTTTTCAATTGATACACAAAATATTTTTATCAAAGCAATTACAACAATATTGAAACCAAGTAAAAAGGCTTCCTGAAAAATCGGGAAGCCTTTTTATACTATTTAGTTCAATAAAAGATTATAATTAATCTCTTCTTTCTCTAGGTTTTCTGTCTCTGTCTCCACCGCGGTTATCTCTGTCTCTGTCTCCACCTCTACTGTCTCTGCTGCTGTCGCGTGGCGGTCTTTCCACAAAGCCTTCCGGTTTGGGTAAAATAGCTTTTCTGGACACTTTGTCTTTACGGGTTTTAGGATCTTTTCCAAAATATTTTACATCAAAAACATCACCCATGTTAATAACATCAGTAACATTGTCTGTGCGTTCCCAAGCCAATTCAGAAATATGTAATAACACTTCATTTCCTGGAGCGTCAAGATATTCAACAACGGCACCAAAATCAGCGGGTGAACAGCACAAGGTTTGAGCTGGTGATTCTGGTTCATCTGAGTTATTTTTTGCCTTCTACCAATGTAAGTGTACCCGTGCAAAAAAAGTCAGTATGCCAGTTTTCAGGAACTGGATCATCATGAACAAAAGCATTGGACATAGCCTCTCCTGATGCTCCTTTAAAACGTCCGGTACCTCCAGTAAATTCCATTTTATCATTAAAATAGGTTTGGTAATAATCTGAGTTGTCGCCTTCATTTGGAAGGATCTGGCCGATTGGAATTGATGCATAAAGTTCATCACCGTTTGCAGCTGTAAAAACTACATCTGTGTTATAATATTCGCCGGTTTTTACGTTACAACAGAATGTAAATGAAGTGCTTAACTTCCCTAAATGAGTAGCAACACCTTCACCAATCATCGTAAGGCGAAAAACCGGATAACCACCACAAGTCACATCAGTATAATCTGATTGATCCCATACCGTAAAATCTGCCTTAAACGGCACGGTTTCTTCGACATGGGCTTTTTTTAACTGAGGGTCTGTTGATTGTTCGTCAAAAAGTACATCTTTGTTGCAACCGGCAACCAGGCTTATTACAGCCATTAAAAAGAAAATTTTAAGAAGTGTTTTCATGATATTAATTTTTAAATTAAAAAATATGGATTTAACCTGATTTAATCCACAACCAATTTCGGAATAAAAAAGAGGCAGTGCATAGCAACTATGTTGCAAAAAGTTTCAATTTTTTGCAAATTCTTTAAATTATGTTGCTGATGGGGTAAAAATTGTTTTTTACAAGTTCATCCTGAAAAAAGTCAATAGCTCAACTTTTATGTGTTACTGGAAAAACAAAACCCCCCTCCGTTCAGATTGAAACTTCAACTTCAATATAAAAAAAGAGGGGGAGAAAAACTGCACCAATGCTTTTGAACCAATGGATTAAATCAGAAGTTGAAAAGGTTCCTTGGCAACAGTTTTTTTGAGTTACTTTTTGCCTTTTACCAGGGTAATTTCACCAGTCCAATGATGATGTGAATAAGCGTCAATATTTGTATCATAATCATCCATTTGCAGTTCTCCTGATGCTCCTTCAAACCTGCCGGTCCCTCCGGTTATAGTTACAATATCTCTAAAATAATCCGTCACATACTCTGGATGATCGTCTGTTCTGCCAATAATAACTGTTCCTCCTTCCAGATAAAGGAATAATCTATCGCCATTGGCCGCTACCAATACTGCCTCGCTGCCGGCATATTTATAGTCTTCGCCCGGAACATCGGGATCATCAGGCCCCAAGGCACAGAAATTGAACGTTAAGGAAACTTTACCCATATGGGTAGCAGTTCCACTGGCATCAAGAATAACACGGCCGAGGTAACCTTCACCTGTACAGTCTGCATCCTCTTGATCAAAACTGACAAGTTCTCCCAGAAGATTCACCTCGAACGGTACGGTTATCTCGCGAGGCTGTGCGCTTTTCAATTGAAAATCTTCATCTGTGTTAAATTCATCGGTTTCGTTACAACCGGCAACCAGGCTTATTACAGCCATTAAAAAGAAAATTTTAAGAAGTGTTTTCATTTTTAAAAAGTTTTAAGTTTTACTATAAAAACTAACTTGACAAATTAATAACGGTCAATTAATATGATTCATAAGAGGCAGTTTGTCCGCAATTGAACGCCCAAGCGGTGTTTCAGATGTTGAAACATTCACTCCTGTGATGACATTATTGGTGCCGTTGTCAATCACCTTATCCCCGATATTGCCGCCCACAAAGGTCCAGTTTTTTGTGCTTGGCGACAGGAAAGCAGCACCTGTAATCAATTCTGCCGTAGAAAAGTTATTTCCCAATGCCAGGCCATTTTCACTATAATTGACCAGATAAAGTGCCAAATCTCCACGTCCGCGGAATTGATTGTTGCGTATCACCAACCCATTTGTAAAATAGCTTAATAAAGCCCATTCATAGCCATCATTCATATTAAACTGGTTGTTCCTGACCTGGAAAGCCACCGGAATGTCTCCCGGATTTGTAAAGGTGCGCCTGTTCCTTAGAAACAATGCATATTCTGCGTGGTCCAGATTGAATACATTGTCGATGATATTGAAAAGTGATGTTTTTTCCGGAATTTCATTTTTCAGGTATGCGTACCAGGGATAATCATCCAGATCAATCCCGTAACTATAAGGAGGAATATTAAATGTATTTCCTGCCACCAAAACTTAATTATCCCGGCATTCCCATACTCCTCCTGCCTGGTCAATGTTGCTGAAAGTATTTCCCCTGTTCTTCTCACCAATGACCACTTTGCTGTTTTTTAAAGCTTGAATGACAATACCATAACAGAAAGTGTCGAATTCAGAATTTGTAACCGTTATATCAATTTTCTGCCTGGGAACAGTATTATTTGCCCATCCTATGTAATCAGCACTTGCCAACAGGCCAATGTAACCATTGTACTTATACACATATCCAATACCCCCATCTTCAACTTTCTGGCTCTTTAAACAGACATTATCGACCACCACATTGGCCGTCCGGTTTTCATTCAGTGGTTCATAGTTCGAATTATGTGCCGTAAAACAAATCAGAGCGGAAACATGCCCATAACCGGGTCCGCCGACAGAGATTCTTCCTGGTGGTGTCCTAAGTGTTAAGTGGCATATCGTTACTTCACCTCCCACAAATTTAAGCAATGCAGGATAAACGCCACTGGCTAATAGGGGATCCAAGTCCAGGTTGTTCATGGCTGTAATGATGGATTTCCCCTTACCGGCTCCTTTCAAAGTGCCGCAGAAATCACGGATTTCAATAAATCCTAGGTAGTATTCGCCTTCAACAAGTTGCACCACCGAACCGGGTCCGGCGGCTTTTGCATCATCAAATGCCTGGATAAACGCCGACGTGTCGTCTAATCCATTGGGTTCAACCACGAAAACATCAGCCTTTGTTGCTTTTTTTAGATCCAAATTTTCCAGATCGTCGTCTAGCATCTCATACTGGTTGCAGCCAAGCAAAAGGCCGAAACAAGCAAAAATCAGAAAAATCAATTTTTTTGTTTTCATAATACTAAATTTTTAACTAAACTACTCTGCACTGAAAGTGCAGAGGTTTGTTTTACTGGGGA
>JAVVEF010000021.1:10559-30761 GCA_032251275.1 Lutibacter sp. | reverse complement strand
TAGTAAAAAATGATAAAATTATTTGTTTGAAGCTACCTTTAGGTTTAGTTCAACAAAGCTAGGTAAATATAGCAGAAAAATTATAGTAACCAAGTAAAATGGAACTTTTAGTTAAAAAATTGCTGCATTGATTATGCTGAAAAGTACACATTTATTTTTTAAGGCGATTGGCTCCAAAATATTTTTTCAAGCCACAAAATAAACACAAAAACAAGAACAAATTAAGAAAAGTTTAACAACATGAAATAAGGGAAAAACGATTATAAAACGACAGACTGATTATTATTGTTTAATTTTGAAAATTCTTATAAAAGAAAACGAACTTTTAGTATGAAACGAGCATTACAAATTTTGACACACAAAAGAATGATTAATGGCGAACAGCATCTGTTACCGCTAAAAAATAAAATTTAAACAGATGAAAAAAATATTTTTCCTTTTGGCGTTTTTCACGCTGGTTAATTCAAGTTTTGCACAAATTTACGCCCCGGTTAAGTGGTCAACTTCCGTAGAAAAAATTTCAAATACAGAATACGATTTAATTACGACAGCAACCATTGAAGCAAAATGGCATTTGTATTCGCAAAATGTTCCTGCCGACGGGCCAATACCAACTTCTTTTCTGTTTAAAAAAAGTGCTGATTTTAAGGTTGTCGGAAAAACTTCTGAAGAAAAAGGCCACACCGTTCACGACCCTGTTTTTGACATGGAAATTAAGTACTTTGAAAACAAGGCCGTTTTTAAACAACGTATTAAAATAAACAATTCAAAATCATTTAAAATTTCAGGGGAAGTAGAATTTATGGTTTGCGACGATTCAAGTTGCTTGCCGCCAACCACAATAGATTTGACATTTTTAATTCCCGCAAATAAGGAAACTGGGGCAATTGTAAATATCGATAAAAACACAGAAGTTTCAGAAGAACTAAATGCAGATCCTGTGAACGACAGCCTTCAGGCAACGGAAACAATTGGTGAAAAAACTAAAGAAGACAATAAAGAACCTGTTGCGGCAGTTGCTGCTTCAAACAGCAATAAAACATCAAATAAAAGCTTGTTAACCATATTTATCATTGCGTTCTTCTCTGGTTTTGCGGCATTGTTGACGCCTTGTGTTTTTCCAATGATTCCTATGACGGTGAGTTTCTTTACCAAACAAAGTAAAAGCAAGGCCGAAGGAATTAGAAATGCCATCATCTACGGTATTTCCATTGTGATTATTTATGTGCTTTTGGGCTTGCTGGTTAGCGCTGTTTTTGGCGCTGATGCCTTAAACGCCTTATCCACCAATGTTTGGTTTAATGTTATTTTCTTCTTGCTGTTGGTTGTTTTTGCGGTTTCCTTTTTAGGTGCCTTTGAAATTGTGTTGCCAAGTTCTTGGGGAACAAAAGTAGATGCACAAGCAGACAGAGGCGGCATCATCGGCATATTTTTTATGGCCTTGGCCTTGGCCATTGTTTCATTTTCCTGTACCGGACCCATTGTTGGAACTTTATTGGTTGAGGCTGCCGCAGGAGGAAATCAGATTGGCCCAATTGTAGGAATGTTAGGATTTTCATTGGCATTGGCCATACCATTTGCCTTGTTTGCCGCTTTTCCGGGTTGGTTAAATTCATTGCCAAAATCGGGCGGATGGTTAAATACCGTGAAAGTGGTGTTGGGATTTTTGGAATTGGCTTTGGCGTTTAAATTTTTATCGAATGCCGATTTGGTGTTACAGCTTCATTGGCTGGAAAGAGAGGTTTTCTTATCGATTTGGATCACCATATTTATGGCCTTGGCATTCTATCTTTTTGGAAAAATTCAATTGCCCCACGATTCTCCTTTAACGCATATTTCAGTGGGAAGATTAAGTTTGGGAATGCTTTCATTGGCTTTTGCCATTTATATGATTCCCGGTTTATGGGGCGCGCCTTTAAATTTAATCAGTGCTTTTCCTCCGGCGCAACATTACAGTGAATCACCATACGGAGTTGGGTTTTCTAAAATGAATAGCGGAATGTCATCAGGAGAAAATATAGAAATACCAGATGGTGCGCATTTAATGCCGCCTCACAATATATTAGCTTTTAACGATTACGACAAAGGTTTGGCCTATGCCAAAAAAGTAGATAAGCCGGTGATGATAGATTTTACAGGCCATGCTTGCGTAAATTGCCGTAAAATGGAACAAAATGTTTGGCCAAAAGATGAAATTTTGCCAATCCTTAAAAACGAAGTGGTTTTAATTTCGTTGTATGTGGACGATAAAAGACCGCTTGCTGATGGTGAAGAAATTGAATCCAAATTGTATCCGGGGAAAAAGTTAAAATATATCGGACAAAAATGGAGCGAATTCCAAATTATAAATTACGGTGCCAATGCACAGCCATTTTATGTTTTGATGGATCATAATGAGGAAAATTTAATAGAACCTGTTGCCTATACGCCAAATGTGGAGGAATATCACAATTGGCTTAAAAAAGGAATCGAAAATTTTAAATAGGCATTTTTTAAACAATAATTCATAAAGGTATAAACCAATATTTTTTCAATAGGGATGTCAACAAAATCAGCAATCGAAACCCAAAATCAGCCTTCTGAATTAGAATCCTATTTTCAACAATTCAGAAAGCATATTGTAGGCGTTGACCAAACTTTTGAGTCGCCTTACGGGCAAAAGAAAATTATTTATACCGATTGGACTGCAAGCGGCAGATTGTATCGCCCGATAGAAGAAAAATTACTGAATGATTTTGGTCCGTTTGTGGCAAATACGCATACCGAAACTTCTGTCACAGGATCGGCTATGACGATGGCGTACCACAAAGCGCGATCCATCATAAAGGCCCACGTAAACGCTTCCAAAGAAGATGTTTTAATCACTTCCGGAACAGGAATGACAGGGGTTATCAACAAGTTTCAACGTATTTTGGGCTTGCGGATTTCAGAAAATATCAAAAAATACACGGCAATTCCTGCGGATTTAAAACCCATAGTTTTTATAACACATATGGAACACCATTCCAACCAAACTTCCTGGTTGGAAACCATTGCCGATGTTGAAATTATTCCCTGTCAGGAATCGGGTTTAATTTGTTTTGACAGTTTTGAAAAACTCCTAATTCAGCATAAAGACAGGCCAATAAAAATCGCTTCGGTAACGGCTTGTTCCAATGTAACTGGCATTATAACCGATTATCATAAAATTGCAAAAATGATTCATCAGTATGGCGGATTGTGTTTTGTGGATTTTGCGTGTTCAGCGCCGTATGTTGAAATAAATATGCATCCCGAAGATGAGGAAGCCTATTTAGATGCCATTTTCTTTTCTCCACACAAATTTTTAGGTGGTCCGGGATCTTCAGGCGTGTTAATTTTCAACAAAAAATTATATAAAAACATCGTGCCCGACAATCCGGGCGGTGGAACTGTGAATTACACAAATCCTTGGGGAAACCACGATTATATTGATGATATTGAAACCCGTGAAGACGGCGGAACACCAGGTTTTTTGCAAACTATAAAAATTGCTTTGGCCATTCAGCTGAAAGAAAAAATGGGCGTAAAAAATATTTTGGCGCGTGAGCATGAACTTATTGATTTGGTGTTTGAAAAACTGACCAAAATTCCGAATCTTCAATTATTGGCCGGACAGCACAAAAACCGTTTGGGCATTTTTTCTTTTTTTATTGAAAATGTTCACTTTAATTTGGTTGTTAAATTGTTGAACGACCGATTTGGCGTGCAAACCCGAGGAGGCTGCTCTTGCGCAGGAACTTATGGCCATTTTTTATTGCATGTAGATCAGCAAACTTCAAAAAATATTGAAGAAAAAATTATTGAAGGATGTTTGGTTGAAAGACCGGGATGGATTCGAATGTCTATTCACCCAACAATTACAAATGCGGAAATACTTTATGTTTGCGAAAGCATCAAGCAAGTTGCAGAAAATATTGAAGAATGGCGCAATGATTATCAATATGATGCCTTAAAAAACGAGTTTACGCATAAAACCGCCAAATCAATAGAAAACGAATTGGTAAATAATTGGTTCAAGTAATTGTTATTGGGCAACAAATTTTTCTATATTTGGGCTTAAATAATAAATAGATTGATGGATAATTTTATGTTCTTTCTTAAAGAGGGCCTTTTTCATGTGCTGGATTGGAATGCCTATGATCACGTACTTTTTTTGATCGCTTTGGTGGTGGTGTATGATTTTAGAAACTGGCAAAAAATATTGTGGCTCATTACCTTGTTTACTCTTGGCCATACGCTTTCCCTTATTTTGTCGGCCTATAAAGTAGTATCGATAAGTCAAAACTGGATTGAATTTTTAATTCCCGTTACCATTTTGATTACGGCTTTGGTGAATGTGTTTTTTGCAAAAAATGCCACAAAACTGGCTAAAACAAATACTAATTTATTTTTCGCGCTGTTTTTTGGGTTAATTCACGGACTCGGATTTTCCGGTTATTTTAAAATATTGATAGGCAGTTCATCACAAAAATTAATTCCTCTGTTGGAATTTGCGCTGGGAATTGAAATTGCACAATTAATTGTGGTGCTTGCAATTTTGATCATCGGACTTATTTTTCAAACCGTTTTCCGTTTTCCGAAACGCGACTGGATTTTGATTATTTCATCCATAGTCATCGGGTTGGTATTGCCAATCTTAAAGGCGTCCATATTTTGGTAAAAAATTAACGTAGCGTTTATTAGAATCTTAGTACTTTTGAAATCTCATAAAAAATTTATGGAAAAGAAACAATTAAAATACGACCAAGCTTATATGCGAATGGCATTTGAGTGGTCGAAATTATCATATTGTGACAGAAAAAAAGTGGGCGCATTAATTGTAAAAGACCGAATGATTATTTCCGACGGGTTTAATGGATCGCCAACCGGTTTTGAAAATTCATGTGAGGATAAGGAAGGAAACACAAAGTGGTATGTACTGCATGCCGAAGCAAATGCCATATTAAAAGTGGCGGCCTCAACCCAATCTTGCAAAGACTCTACCCTATACATTACCTTGTCTCCATGTAAAGAATGCAGTAAATTAATACATCAATCAGGAATAAAAAGGGTGGTTTATGCCAATGCTTATAAAGACAAAACAGGTTTGGATTTTTTGAAAAAAGCAGGTGTTGAACTTACCCATCTTAAAAATTTATAATGACAAAAAGAAAAGTTTATTTTCCCTTAATTATAGGTATTGCCATAGCCGCGGGGATATTTATTGGCAGCAATTTTAACTTTAAAAATAAATCGATTTTATTTTCTTCCAATTCTAAGGAAGCAAAAATAAAACGTTTGATAAATTATATACAGTACGATTATGTTGATAAGGTAAATACGGATAGTTTACTTGATGATGCCATTACTACGATGCTGGCGAAATTAGATCCTCATTCCGTTTACATTCCAAAAGACGAATTGCAGCGCGTTACCGAAAGCATGCAGGGAAAATTCGCAGGAATTGGAGTGAGCTTTATTATTCATGAAGATTCTGTTGCTGTGAGCAGCGTAATTGAAGGCGGACCAAGCGAAAAAGCAGGAATAAAGGCCGGCGACAGAATAATTGTTGCAAATAACGACACCTTATTTGGTAAAAGTCTCTTAAAAAAAGCAGGTATCAACGAAAGCGAAACCGGATCGCTTGAAGGCAGCAGAAAAATAAGTGATGCAGTGATGAAAGCCCTCAAGGGCGAACCCGACACCAAAGTCAATGTGCAGGTTTACAGACGCTCAACCAATCAAAAGCTAAATTTTCCAATTACACGAGGTGATGTTTCAATCACAAGCGTTTCAGCACATTATATGATCAATAATAATTTGGGATATATTAAAGTCGATCGTTTTGCAAGAACCACTTATCAGGAATTTAAAAAAGCACTGGATGAATTGATAGAACAAGGAATGACTTCTTTGGCACTTGATTTACGGGGAAATCCGGGTGGATATATGGACATTGCCAATATGATTGTTGATGAGTTTTTAGAGGATGGAAAATTAATCGTTTTCACCAAAAATAAAAATGGGGCAATCGACAAATCTTTTTCAACAGATAAGGGAGATTTTGAACATGGAAAAATTTACGTGTTAATCGACCAAAATTCTGCTTCGGCCAGTGAAATTGTTGCGGGCGCGCTTCAGGACAACGATAAAGGAACCATTGTTGGTCGCCGTTCTTTTGGTAAAGGATTGGTGCAACAAGAAATGGAATTGGGCGATGGATCAGCTGTGAGGCTAACAACTGCAAGGTATTATACGCCTACAGGAAGGTCAATTCAAAAACCATACACCAAAAACCATACAGACCAGTACAACAATGATTATTTGGAAAGAATTCACAATGGAGAATTGCTCTCAAGAGACAGCATTAAGGTAAATGATTCGCTAAAATATAAAACACCTAAAGGAAAAATCGTTTACGGTGGCGGAGGAATTATTCCCGATGTTTTTGTTTCTATAGATACCACAGGAACTTTTAGCGCCGAATTGTACAGCCAGCTTAATCCGTTTATCTTTAAATACATCGATAACCATCGAAAAGAGATGAATAAATGGGAATTGTACGACTTTGTTGAAAAATTCGATATAGATGACAAAATTTTCAATCAATATATTGCAGAACTCGATATAAATTACCCAATTCCTCCAAATGTCAGAGAAGATTTAAAGCGTTATTTTAAGGCAATTGTGGCCAGAAATTTATTCGGTGAAACGGGTTATTTTATGATTACCCAGAAAAAAGACAATATGATTTTAAAAGTGATTGAGCTGGACAGCAAAAATCAGTAACTATTTAAAATAATTATAACGAACGCATTTAAATTTTGACGACCAACAAAAAAATATATTTTGCTTCCGACCAACATTTTGGCGCGCCAACTGTTGAAGCAAGTAAAATACGCGAACAAAAGTTTGTAAATTGGCTGGATTTTATCAAAAAAGATGCGGATATACTGTTTCTTTTAGGCGATTTATTCGATTTTTGGTTTGAATATTCACAAGCTGTTCCAAAAGGTTTTGTGCGTGTTTTGGGGAAATTGGCCGAATTAAGCGATCAGGGAATTGAAATCCATTTTTTTGTGGGCAACCATGACCTTTGGATGCACGATTATTTTGAAAAAGAGCTAAACATTCCTGTATACCACGAGCCAAAAGCATTTATGCTTAACGGCAAATCTTTTTTTATTGGCCACGGCGACGGATTGGGGCCGGAAGACAAGGGGTATAAACGCATGAAAAAAGTGTTTACCCATCCGATTTCAAAATGGTTTTTTAAATGGTTGCACCCCGATATCGGAATTAAAATCGCCCATTATTTATCAGTAAAAAACAAACTGATTTCCGGCGTTGAAGACGTTAAGTTTTTGGGGGAAGAAAATGAATGGCTGGTGCAATATGCCAAAATGAAGTTAGCCGAAAAGCATTATGATTATTTTGTGTTTGGCCATCGCCATTTGCCGCTTGAAATTAAACTGTCAGAAAATTCAAAATACATAAATACCGGCGATTGGATTGTCCATTTTACCTATGGGGAATTTGATGGTGACCAATTTATTTTAAAAAAACATAAAGTATAAAAAAACCAAAAAAGGAGGCGAATTCGCCTCCTTTTTTGGTTAACATAGAGTAAGTTTAAAATTTATAGCTCAATCCTGCTTTTAAAATGGTGCCGTTAAACCCAAATTGATTTACTTCCCAAGGATATTTAAAACGACCGCCAAGATCTGTAACAACATCTCCCTTTGTATCTATGGCATCAGGATATACATTCAATAAATTATTCACCGCTAAATTCACGGATAATTTTTCAGAAAACAAATAATTAAAGTTTAGGTCAGTCACAACTTTACCCGCGAATATTTGGTCTTTGGAAGGGTCACCTCCATGTTTCCAGGTAACTTCACCAAAATAAGTATTGTTTAATTGCGCACTAAAATCATTGATCCTATAGTCGAAACCTAACAATATTTTTGTTTTAGGCCTTGAATCCGTAATTCTGGCTTGTTCCTTTCTGTTAAATATATCATAACCATTTTCTGCCAGCACTTGAGGCGTATTTATTTCTCCATTTATTTTGGTGTCATTTAAGTTTCCGGCTAAGTTAATGGCTAAAGTTCCCGAACCCAATACAATATTTGAATAGTTCGCCACAAAATCGGCACCATAAGTTTCTGTATTTACTGCATTTACAAAAAATTTAATACTGGTAACACTAAAGTCATTTAAAATTTGTTCAACAGGATTTATGGTATTGTCGTCGCCGTCAAACCCAACTTCTCCTGTGAATAGCACCCTGTCATCAACATTTATTTTATAAAAATCTAAAGAGAATGACAAATTCTTAACTGGCTGTAAGGTAATTCCCGCTGAAAGATTTTCCGATTTTTCAGCGTGTAATTGAGGAACGCCCAAGCCATCGCGTATTACAGGATCTACATTGCTAAAAGTTCCCTGATTTGAAATGGTGCCTCCTGAAACCAAGGTTTGAATATTGCTTAAAAATATTTGATGCAGCGATGGCGCCCGAAAACCAGTTCCATAAGATGCCCTAAGCGCTCCTTTAGCACCCAATTTATATCTTGAGTTTATTTTATAGGAAGAGTTGTCGCCAAAATCGGAGAAATCTTCATAACGAACCGCGCCACCAATTAAAAAAGCATCTGAAATGTCCCAATCTAGGTTCGCATATACGCCATAATTGGTTCTGTCTTCATCAACTGCGTTGGATGGTTGTATTCCCGGAAATGATTGAGCCCCACCGCCAAAATAAGAATCAGGTTCTCCTGCGCTGGCTTTAAAAACTTCTTTTCTTGCTTCTGCTCCAAAGGCGATACTTACATCACCATAGCTTTTACTTAAATCAAAGTTTCCTATTAAATTGCTAAAAGAGTATCCTCCGGCTTCAAAACTTGTTGGACTAGAGGCGCCTAAATCCACATTTAGCGTATTTCCAATGGTATAATCAATTTCATTGATACCAAAAGTTCCGCTTAAATCGGCATTAAATCCAAATAAATCAAATTTCACCCCAACACTGTTGTTAAAATCCTGAATATCGGTTTCAAAAGTTGGCTGAAATCCGTTGTATTCGGTTCCGGCTTCATGCAATAAATTAAAAGGGTCTGTTACCCAATAAGGCGTTCTGTATAAAGCAAAACTGGTTCCTCTTCTAATACTTAAACCTCCAAACGCATAAAATTCGCCCGAATTATTTTTAAAAGGAAAAGCCGCATTGTAAAATAATTGTCCGTTTTTCATTTCAGGCTGACCAATAGTCATACCTAAATCTGGGTTTTCACTTAGCCAGGGGCCAAAAGTTGGGTCGTTGGCAGGTACGCCAAATAAATTGTCGGCTCCTGGTTTTCCGGCTCTGTTGGTTAGTTCTTGGTGTGAATAAGATAAAGAGAAATTGATATAGCCTTCTTCCCCAACATTTAAAGTTGAATTTAAGTCGGCGCCAAAAGTGAAGCCATCGCCTTCAGTGGTAATTCCGGAATTAATGTTGATGTTGGTATATTCAACATTTTTTTTCAAAACAATATTGATAACCCCTGCGATAGCATCAGAACCGTATTGTGCCGAAGCGCCATCCCTTAAAACTTCAATTCTTTCAATGGCTGCAGTTGGGATACTTTTCATATCTGTTCCAACCTCCCCTTTTCCAGGCGTATCATTGATATAAACCAAAGAACTCTGATTTTTTCTTTTTCCATTTACCAAAACCAAGGTTCTGCTTGGACCCAATCCTCTTAAATCGGCTGGGTCAAAATGCGCTGTGGCATCAGAAATAGTTTGGCTTGAAGCATTGTAAGACGGAACCTTATAGGTTAACATTTGGTCAATGCTTGTTTGTCCGCTCGATTTTAATTCCTGAACGCCAATATTGTCAATTGGTACCGGTGAATCTAACACAGTTCTCGGTTTTGCGCGGTTACCGGTTACAATAACCTCTTGTAAGCCAACACTTTCTTCCTGCATAGTTATGCGAATGTCACTTGCTGATGTCACTTGTTGCTTTTTTGTTTCAAATCCTATAAAAGAAGTCATTAAAATGGTGGGTAATTTTGAAACCTTAAATTGAAAATTACCGTTGTCATCAGTAGTTGTTCCGTTTGAAGTACCTTCCTCCACAACAGTGGCAAAGGGAATTCCTTCACCTTTAGCATTTACTATTTTACCTGAAATAGTTATTTGTGCTAAAGCGCCGGCAGGTATAAATACCAGTAATGTCAAAATTTTAAATGCTTTAATAAATTTTCTCATGATTTTGTTTTTTTAGTCTTGCGCCAAATATTAAACAAAAAATCAGAGTATACAAATCATTGTTAAGAAATTATTAATAATAAATCAAATATTGAATTAACTTCACCATTATTGTAAGATTAGTTTGTCAATAAATCAATAAAATTGTAAAAAAATTATTTTTAAGACAGTTTAGAATGATACCGCATAACAAATAGAAAAAAGATTTCTAAAAACTTAAACCATTTTAGAAAACTTATGTTTGATTCTTAATTTTGGCCTGCTTTTTTGAATGGATACAGAATGATGTTAAAATCTTACTAAACCTCATGTTTTACATCTATTTTTAACCAATTTTTAACAAGTTTTAAAAAAATATTTATGCTATTTGCATAGCGTAATAAAGTATGCTACATTCACCCGTTTAAAAACAATAAATATGATTGAAGAAAATAATGTTTCTGTAGATATCAGGGCTATAAATGAAAAAATTGAAAGAGAAAGTGCCTTTGTGGATTTGTTGATGATGGAAATGAATAAAGTGATTGTGGGCCAAAGACATATGGTTGAACGATTGCTTATTGGTTTGCTGGGAAATGGACATATTTTGTTGGAAGGTGTTCCCGGATTGGCAAAAACATTGGCCATTAACACCTTGGCAAAAGCTGTTCAGGGAAAGTTCAGCAGAATCCAGTTTACGCCCGATTTGTTGCCTGCCGATGTGATTGGTACCATGATTTATAATATTAAAGTCAATGATTTTTCCATAAAAAAAGGACCTATTTTCGCAAATTTCGTGTTGGCTGATGAGATTAACCGTGCGCCTGCAAAAGTGCAATCGGCTTTGTTGGAAGCCATGCAAGAACGCCAAATCACCATTGGAGACACCACTTTTAAGTTAGAAGAACCATTTTTGGTGATGGCAACCCAAAACCCAATTGAGCAAGAAGGAACTTATCCTTTGCCAGAAGCGCAAATTGACCGTTTTATGTTAAAAACGGTGATTCACTATCCAAAATTAGAGGAGGAGCAATTAATTATGCGCCAACATTTAAACGATACTTACGGAAATGTGAATGCGGTGGCTTCCATTGACCAAATTATAAGGGCAAGAAAAGCGGTGCGTGAAGTTTATATGGATGAGAAAATTGAAAAATATATTCTCGATATTATTTTTGCCACACGTTTTCCTGAAAAATATAATTTACCTGATTTAAAAGGTTTGATAAGCTTTGGCGCTTCTCCCCGCGGAAGCATCAACTTGGCGCTTGCAGCCAAATGCTATGCTTTCATAAAACGAAGAGGTTACGTAATTCCAGAAGATGTTCGTGCCGTTGTTCATGATGTTTTACGTCACAGAATTGGCGTTACCTACGAAGCGGAAGCAGAAAATATCACATCCGAAGACATCATCAACAAAATTGTGAACGAAGTTGAAGTTCCATAAAAAGTTTAATTGTTTAATTGTTGATTCGTTTATTTGATTTTTTTCAAAACCTTTCAACTTTCAACTTTTAACTTTCAACTTTAATTAAATGGATACCAAAGAAATACTTAAAAAAGTTCGTAAAATTGAGATTAAGACACGTCGCTTGTCCAATCACATTTTTTCTGGCGAATATCACAGTTCGTTTAAAGGACGCGGTATGACTTTTTCTGAAGTACGACAATACCAATACGGCGATGATATCAGGGCAATTGACTGGAATGTAACTGCCCGATATAACGAGCCTTATGTGAAGGTTTTTGAGGAAGAAAGGGAATTGACAATGGTGTTGATGGTTGATATTAGCGGCTCTGAATATTTTGGAACCACACAACAATTTAAAAGAGATACCATTACAGAAATTGCGGCGACGCTTGCCTTTTCGGCCATTCAAAACAATGACAAAGTAGGCTTGCTTTTATTTTCAGACCAAATGGAATTGTACATTCCGCCAAAAAAAGGAAAAAGTCATGTGTTGCGAATTATCAGGGAATTGATTGAATTTAAGCCAAAAAGCAAAAAAACAGATTTAAATGAAGCTCTTAAGTTTTTTTCTAGCGTGATGAAGAAAAAAGCCATCGTTTTTATCCTGTCCGATTTTATGGATGCCCATTATGAACATACGTTGAAAATTGTCGGAAGAAAGCACGATGTAACCGGAATCAGGATTTATGACATTCACGACAGCGCAATTCCAAATTTGGGAATGGTGCCTATGCGTGATGCCGAAACGGGAAAAACAATGTTGGTGAACACCGCTTCAAAAAGCGTCAGAAATGGCTATAAAGCACATTATTTGGCATCGGTAGATTATTTTGAAAAATCCTTTACGCATAGCGGTTCGGGAACCATCAGTTCTCAAATAGATGAAAGTTATGTTAAAAAATTATTGGGTTATTTTAAGCGAAAAGGAGCTAAATAGCAAATGAACACTAAATGAAAAAACGGATAGTTTATATATTATTTTTTATTGGTTTTATAGGTTTTACACAGGAAAATCCGGTGTCGACTGTTATGGATACTGCCGCCATAAGAATTGGCGAGCAAATTCAGTATAAAATTTCAGTAAAAAAGACCGGTAAGGTTCTTTTTCCAAAATTTCAGTCAGACAGTTTGGGGAAAGTAGAGTTGGTGGAATCGTGGCCTGTGGACACTTTAAAAGATACGTACGAAAAAAAATATGTGCTTACAAGTTTCGACAGCGGGCGTTATACCATCCCAAAACAACAAGTGTTGATTAACAACAAAGCTTTTTTTACAGATTCATTGCTGGTGAGTGTTGCCACGGTTAAAGTGGATACATTAAAACAACAACTGTTTCCCATAAAAGCCATTAAAAGCGAACCAAAAACATTCGACGATTACAAGCCGATGCTTTGGTGGATTTTGCTGATTTTAGCCATCATCGTTACCGCTTTGTATTTTATTTTCAGAAAGAAAGAGAAAAAAGAAGTGCCAATAATAGTTGTTGCGCCAATACAGGAAGCTTTGCAGCGACTTAAAGAATTGGACGAAAAGCAACTGCTTCAGCAAAATAAAATAAAAACATATTATACGGAACTTACGGATATTGTAAGAACCTATATTGAAAAAGACATTTATATTCCTGCGTTAGAATCGACCACAAACGAATTGATTGATACCATTAATGATTTTAATGAGTCGAGTAAATTGGGAATTTCAAAAGAAACCATTCAAGAATTAAAAGAGGTGTTGGAAAGTGCCGATATGGTAAAATTCGCAAAATCGAAGCCAATTGTTGAAGAAATAAAAGCGCACAGAAATTTATCTGAACGCATTTTACAAAATTTAAAACCTGCAAAAGAAACAAAAAATGAAGTGGAATAATTTTGAGTTTTTACATCCGCAGTTTTTATGGTTATTGGTGCTGATACCATTGTTGGCTATTTGGTATTTTTTAATCAGAAAAGAAGACAGTGCAGCATTAACTATTTCGAGCACAAAAGGATTTGAAGCAAAACCTTCAATTTGGTCGAAATTAAAACCGATGCTCTATGTGTTAAGATTGCTGGCAATTGCCTTGTTAATTGTTGCGATGGCTCGGCCGAGATCTGTTGCAATAAGTAAAAACACCAAAACAAGCAAAGGAATTGATATTGTGATGGCCATTGACGTATCGGCAAGTATGTTGGCGCGCGATTTAAAACCAAACAGATTGGAAGCCTTAAAAGGAGTTGCCATGGAATTTGTGAATCAGCGTCCGAATGACAGAATAGGAATTGTTGTTTATGCCGGTGAAAGTTTTACGCAAACGCCAATTACCAGCGATAAACGCATTGTGATGGGCACGCTTTCCGAACTAAAATGGGGAGAACTGGATGGCGGAACAGCCATTGGAATGGGATTGGGATCGGCAGTAAACCGATTAAAAGAAAGCAAAGCCAAAAGTAAAGTGATTATTTTATTGACCGATGGCGTTAACAATACCGGATTTGTTGATCCAAAAACAGCCACGGAATTGGCGGTTGGCCAAGGCATAAAAGTGTACACTGTTGGTATTGGCACAAATGGAACTGCGCCTTTTCCTTATGCAAAAGACCCAACTTCTGGAGAAATATTATTCAGAAATGCCCAAGTTGAAATTGACGAACCATTATTGAAATACATTGCGCAGCAAACCGGCGGAATTTATTTTAGGGCAACAGACAATTTAAAGTTAAAAGCAATTTATAGCGAAATCAACAAGCTTGAAAGAACGGAAGTGGAAGAGTTTAAATATTACAATTACGAGGAAAAATACAGATTCCTGGTTTTATTGGCCGGCTTGCTTTTGCTGATTGAATTTGCATTAAAGAACACTGTTTTCAGAAGTTTTATTTAAACAGTTAAATGATTAAACATTAAAAAAATGTATCAAATAGAAGAACCGACATATTTTTATTATTTGGCAATTATTCCCGCAATAGTTGTGCTGTTTTTGTTGGTGCTTTGGTGGAAAAAACGAACTCAAAAACAATTTTCGGATCGTAAATTAATTCAAAAATTAAGTCCGGAAAAATCAACGTTTAAATCGATTTTAAAGTTATTTGTTTTTTGTGTTGCCTTGTTCTTTTTAATTGTTTCATTGGTAAACCCTAAAATGGGAACAAAACTGGAAACAGTGAAACGCGAAGGCGTTGACATCGTTTTTGCCTTGGATGTTTCAAAAAGTATGGTGGCAGAAGATATAGCGCCAAATCGTTTGGAAAAAGCCAAGCAAATTATCACGAAAATTGTTGAAAATTTAGGAAGCGACAGGGTTGGAATCATTATTTATGCAGGAAACTCATATCCGCTGCTGCCAATTACAACGGATTATGCCGCGGTGAAAATGTTTCTGCAAAACGCAAATACAGAGATGGTTTCTAATCAGGGAACGGCTATAAATGACGCCATTGAACGCGCGCTTTCCTATTATGACAATGACGAACAAACCAACCGATTTTTAGTGATTGTTTCAGATGGAGAAGATCACGAAGAAAACACCTTGGAGTTGGCTAAAGAAGCTGCGGAAAAAGGAATAAAAATTTATACTGTGGGAATTGGAACCGCAAAAGGAGGGCCAATTCCTCTAAGGGAGAACGGAAGGGTTGTTGCCTATAAAAAAACCAATGAAGGAACGGTGGTTGTCACACAATTAAATGAGCAAATTTTAAGAGATATTGCAAGCGCAGGAAACGGGAAATACATCAACGGAAATAAAACCCAGGAAACCATAGAAACAATTAAAGAGGTTTTGGAAAAAGCCGAAAAAAGCGAATTTGAAACCAAGCAATTTTCAGATTATGAAGATCAGTTTCAGTGGTTTTTGGGTATCGGTTTGTTGTTGTTAATTGTTGACGTAACATTGCTTGAAAAGAAAACAAAATGGATTCAAAAATTAAATTTATTCAATGAAAAATAGCATTTTCATCATATTTTTAGGAATTACATCTTTGATGTTTTCACAGGAAAAAAGTCCAAAAGACTTGGAGCGGGAAGCAAGAAAAGATGTAAGGGAAGGGAACGAATTATACAATCAGCTAAAATTCGAAGAGGCGGAAATTGCCTATAAAAAAGCGTTGGATAAAAATTCGAATTATGCGAAAGCGTCCTATAATCTGGCGAATACCATTTATCAGCAAAACAAAAATAAAGAGGCGATTTTTCAATATGATTTGGCTGAAAAATTAGCGCCAAACAAAATGAGTAAAGCCGAAATTTTTCACAATATTGGAAATTCCTTTATGAAAGAAAAGCAATACGATAAAGCTGTGGATGCCTTCAAAAATTCGATGCGCAATAATTCTAAAGATGAAGAAACACGCTACAATTTGGCAATGGCACAACAATTATTGAAAAATCAGCAAGACAAAGACAACAAGGACAATAAAGATAAAAAGGACGATAATAAAGACGATAAAAATAAAGACCAAAAAGACAAAGAAGGCGGAGACAAAGATAAAAAGGACGAAAAAGACAAGGATTCCGACAAAGGAAAAGACAAGGAAGATGAAAAAGGCGATCCTAAAAAAGACAAAGACGATCCGCAAAATCAAAATCAGAAACCAAGGCCAAATCAGTTGTCGCCCGAACAAATGAAGCAATTGCTGGAGGCGATGAATAATGAAGAAAATAAAACGCAAAAAAAACTAAATGCCCAAAAAGCACGAGGACAAAAAATTAAAAACGAAAAGGACTGGTAAAAAAATGAAAAGTGCAAAGTTTTACATACTTACCATTTTAATGTTTGCTTCCCAAACGATTTTCGCTCAGTTGGAGTTTAAAACTGCTGTGAGTAAAACCAAATTGGGGTTAAACCAGCGCTTTAGAATTGAGTTTTCTGTTGATAAACAAGGTGCAGATAATTTTAAGCCGCCTTCATTTGCCGATTTTAAAGTGGTGGGTGGCCCTAGTTCATCCGTAAGCCAATCCTGGATTAACGGAAAAGCTAGTTATTCTCAAACTTATATCTATATTCTTGAGCCAAAAAATGAAGGTGAATTTATTATTGAGCCTGCCACCATAGAATATAACGATGAAATTGTAAAGTCGAATTCCATTAAATTAACGGTATCAAAAGCGATAGAAATTCCAAAGGATCCAAATAATCCCGAATATATTGCACAGCAAAATATCCATTTGGTGGCCGAAGTGTCTAATTTAAATCCGTATGTAGGTGAAGGAATTTATGTGGTTTATAAATTATTTGTAAGTCCGAATATCAGCGTGAACGACTGGCGCGTGAGTGATTCTCCGCAGTATAACGGTTTTTGGAATCAGGATATTGAAGTTACGGACTTGAATGCCCAAAACGGGAAATACAATGGTGAGGATTATCGGTATTTGGTGCTAAAAAGAGCCGTGTTGATTCCGCAACGCTCAGGCGAATTAATTATTGAACCGATGAAAATGGACTTTTCAGTGGGGATTCCAACTGGAAGAGGTGATTTTTTTGGAAATATGATTACCAGAAATATTAATTATGCAACAGCATCAGCTATTAGAAAAGTAAGGGTAAAAGCCTTGCCTGAAGAGGGAAAACCTGAAGATTTTTCCGGAGCGGTAGGCGAATTTGAATTCAGTGTTTTGGCCGATAAAAATGTATTGAAGGCCAATGATGCGGCACAAATTAAAGTTGAAGTAAAAGGAAGCGGTAATTTAAAATTATTTGAAATCCCTAAAATTGTCACTCCTGCCGAATTGGAAGCTTATACGCCGGAACACAAGGAAGAGGTGACCACTTCTTTAAACGGTTTGCGAGGAACTATTTCTGATGCTTACACGGTTGTGCCCCAGTTTAAGGGAAAATATAAAATTCCGGAAACCACATTTTCTTATTTCAATCCGAAAGACGAAAAATACCACACCATATTTGCTGATGCTGTATTTGTGGAAGTTACTGAAGGCAAAGAAATGGCTTCAACCAGCAATAACACTGCCGGTACTTTCAAAAAAAATGTAATTTCAAATGGAAATAATTTTAGGTTTATTGCATTGGAAACTAAACTTGAACCCAATACAAAAAAGGACTTTCTGTATTCAACTGAATTTTATTTATTGTTATTATTACCGTTTTTAGCGATTCCAATTGGGATCCTTATTGGTAAAAAACGAGCAAAACGTTCGGGAGATGTTTTTGGAAACAGAATTAGGATGGCGAACAAATTGGCACGTAAATATTTGTCGGAAGCAAAAAAACAATTGGGCAAAAAAGAAGCCTTTTATATCGCTTTGGAAAAAGCGCTTCATAACTTTTTGAAAGCAAAACTTCAGATTGAAACTTCTGAAATCTCCAAAGATAAAATTGCTGAATTACTTCAAGAAAAAGGTGTTGATGAGAACACAATCAAAGAATTTATAAGAGTTTTAAATGAATGTGATTTTGCGCGTTACACGCCAACAACCAATGTGATGATGAAGAATGAGTATGAAAAAACAGTGGAAATATTAACTGAAATTGATAAACAATTGTAATATGAAGAAGAGATTTGTTTTTATTTTGGCGATAGTTATTGGCAGCTTTTCCTATGCGCAAACAGCCAATGAATTATTTTCAAAGGCAAATGATTTCTATAAAAACGGACAATATACCAAAGCCGCTCAATTGTATTCGAACATTGAAAAAACCGGACTAGAGTCGGATGATTTGTTTTTTAATTTGGGGAATAGCTATTATAAATTGAATAAGGTGGCGCCTTCAATTTATTATTATGAAAAGGCGCTAAAACTAAATCCGATGCACCAAGACGCGCTAAATAATTTGGCTTTTGCCAAACGGATGACCATTGATGTTATTGAAGATTTACCCAAAACATTTTTACAGCGATTTTCTTCAACGGTAATCCAAAAATTAACGTATGACACTTGGGCAATTGTGGCGGTTTCATCTTCTTTTTTGGCAGCATTTTTGTTTTTACTGTATTATTTTTCTTACTCTCCCAAAAAGAAAATATTTTATTTCAACTTTACTATTTTTGCTGTTTTTGTGATGGCAGTAACAGTGTTTTTTGCATACAGTAACTATAATGCGACCCAAAAAAGAAGCGGTGCCATTGTGTTTTCCCAGAAAGTTGATATTAAAAATTCACCATCAATTGACGGGGAACCGGTTTTTGAACTTCATGAAGGAACCAAAGTGACTGTTTTGGATGCACTGTCTGACTGGAGAAAAATTAAACTGGCCGACGGTAAAATTGGCTGGGTAAACATTGCTGATATTAAAGAGATTTAAAAACTTAGTTTTCAAAAAACAACGCATCAATTTTTTCTTTCAACTGCTGCCCATGAATATTTACGGCAATAATTTTTCCGGAAGCGTCAATCAGAAAATTGGTAGGTAAAGAAGTAATTCCATATTCCACAGAAACAGGCGTTTTAAATCCTTCAACCGTTGAAACATTTGTCCATATTCTGTTATCTTTTTCAATGGCTTTTAACCAGTTTTCGCGTTTGGAGTCAAGCGAAATTCCGTAAATTTCAAATCCTTTTGCTTGGTATTTACTGTACAAAGTGTTCAGCAATTTGCTTTCCGATCTGCATGGCGGACACCAACTTGCCCAAAAATCAATTAAAATGTATTTTGCGCGAATGTTGTTAAGTGCTATCGGCTCATTTGATGAAGATGGCATTTCAATTCCCGAAATAGTTCCTCCCACACTTGTTTTTTTTAGCAATTGTAATTTGTCTTTCAACTTTTGGGTAATATTTAAGGCTGGATGTTTTTCTTCAAATTGGGCTACCAGTTTTTGTAAAAATGGCAAATTATCTTCACCATTCCATCTTATGGATGTTGGGTAAATGGAGATGGAAGTTCCCATTTTTTCCTTTACAAAAGCCATTAATTCATTCAAATGCTTTTTATAGTTTTCAACTTCAACCTCCCTTAATTCGGCAATTTTATCTTCGTTTGCTTTATCGCTTTGTAATGTTTTAATTTCTTTTCTTACGGAATTTACCAATCGGTCCAAAGATTCGATTCTGAAATCCTCATATGCAATCAATAAATCAGTGTCAACAGAACCGCTGATTTCCAAATCATCCAAGGAAGTTCCTTTTACTGTAATATGCTGGCCTTTATCAATGGCGAGATTTATTGTTTTTATTCCGTCAAAAGTAAGGGTATAAATACTTGGTTCTAAAGTATAATCCAATTTAAATCCGCCTGAATCAGTCACTTTTATTGTGTCAATAACCTTTGTTTTAGCGTTTTGAATGTCTTCAATTACGGAAAACACAATAAAGTTTTCTTTTAAATTTGAAATGCTTCCTTCAATGGAAAAAGAAGGCTTCTTTTCTGAAGTGCAACCAATTGATAAGATTGTAAAAAAGCATAAAATAAAAAAGTGACGGTTATAATTTGGCATAGTTGAAATTCATTTAAAAAGTTGACGTACAAATTTAAAATTCTTACAATAAATTAGTTAAAAAAACTTTTTTCTTCTTCAACTTTTACAAAATCAGGAAAGATGTTTGGCGCTAAATTTTTAAGCGGT
>JAVVEF010000021.1:0-10459 GCA_032251275.1 Lutibacter sp. | reverse complement strand
TTCTTCAACTTTTACAAAATCAGGAAAGATGTTTGGCGCTAAATTTTTAAGCGGTTCATATAAAACAGCGCTTTCTTGTTGCTCTGCTGACAGAAAAGGAATTTTATTATTCAATTTGCTGAAAATCAGTAAAATAACACTTAACAAAAACCCGATTTTTAAGGTGCCGAAAATGCCGCCAAGCAATTTATTTAAAATGCCTAAACTCGCAAAATCAGCAATTTTTGTAAACAGTTTTCCTATCAAAGTAATTGCCACAACAATCACAATAAAGGTAATGGCAAAGGAAACTAATGTGATGTATTTTTCTTCCCAAGAAACTCGGGGAGCCAGCAAATCTTTGATAAAATAAGAGAAATGAATAGCACCATAAATCCCTGCAATGAGTGCAATAAATGATGCAACTTCGAGAAATAAGCCTTTAAACAAACCTCTAATGAAACCAAATAATAAAAGCCCGGCGATGATAATATCGAATGTATTCATATATTGATTTTTGTAAATATACATGAATCGATTCGTATATTTGTACACTAACTAAAGATTTAAGATGTCAAGAGATCAAAATTTAAAAGAAGAATGGGAGAAAGTTCTCAATATATTATCCGCCACTTTTAGCGAAGGAGAAGTGCTAAATTTAGATGCGATTATTTATTTAATAGGGGTTCAGGAATTGGGGCAAGGCGCCAAAAAATTTAAAAAAGACGATAAATTAAATTTAATGCACATCGCAATTTGTCGCTTGCTGGAGCCTTATGGCTACTACGAATTTGACTTTTATGACAACGACGGCTGGCCGCATTATAAAGTTTTGGAAGAATTGCCGCCGTTAAAATCGGGCGAGCAAACCGTGTTGATGAAAGAAGCGATTGTATTGTATTTTAAAAAAAATGAACTGATTTAGGTAACCGCCAATTTTCGAATCATTTTTGAAAGAAGTTTAGGAAAAAGCCGCTTTACATAAACCGCCAGTTTTTCTTTAAATCCGCCAATATAAACTTCCTGTTTTTCTTGCCGAACCGCTTTTAGCAATTTTTCGACAAACACTTCAGGTTTTAATCCGTTTTTGGTGGCGCTGTCCATTTTGTTTTGTGGCGTTCCATCGGCTGTTAAGGCGTTTATAGACACGTTGGTTTGTACAAATCCCGGACAGGCAAGCGTAACTTTAATATTGTTTTGGTAAACCTCAGCCCGCAAACTGTCGAAAAACCCGTGCAAGGCGTGTTTTGAAGCGGCGTAAGACGAACGCAACGGCGTGCCAATTTTTCCCACAATGCTGGTAATAACCACCAAATGGCCGCTATTTTTTTCGATAAAATGGGGCAATAACGCTTTTGTGAGCGCCACCGTTCCCAAATAATTCACCTCCATAAGGCGTTTGTCCACTTCCAATGTAGTGTCTTTTGCCAAAGATCGCTGGCTGATGCCGCCGTTGTTAAAAAGCATATCAATACTGCCAAATAGCGCCAAAGCCTCATCAACTTTTGCCGATAAACTTAGGTAATTTTCCAAATCGAGCGGTAAAATTTTTACGTTTTCAGGATGTTCACAGGCATTTTTCACCATATTTAATTCATTTTCATTTCTGGAAGAAAGAATTAATTTTGTTTGCTGTTTTGAAAGTGCCAGCACCAATGATTTTCCAATGCCCGATGAAGCGCCGGTAATCCAAATTATTTTATGGTCAAAATTCATAAGTTTACGTTTAAGTAAAAAATCAATTTAGTTGTATTTATATTTTGGGCGTTTCCATTTTTTTCGGGACCAAAACCCTCAAAAAATGGTCGGGTTTTCCGCGGCAATCTTTTTCTTGGTGAAGAACCAATAAAAAGGATTTCTGCTTCAACCCCTAACGCGAATTTCAACAATATCAAAAATTTAACTATTTAGCACAAAAATTGATATTGAAATTGGAATTTTTATTTGTGCCTTCGGTATAAAAATAGTTACTTTTGGCGTGATTTATGAATAAATAATTCAAAAAAACGAATATGTTTAAAAAAATATTGATAGCGCTTTTATTTATTTCTGTTGGTGCCCAAAGCCAACATTCAATTACAGGAACTGTGAGTCCTAAAAACGATTTGGTTACACGCGTTATTTTATATCAGTTAAAAGGAACCAAACAAGTGTATATTTCAAATTCAAAAATAGACAATGACCAGTTTAAACTGGAGATTCCGCGGGGAACTGAAGCGGGAATGTACCGCTTGTCTTTTAGTCCGGAAGTATTTGGTTTTGTCGATTTGCTGTTTGACCAAGAAAATGTTTTGCTGAAATTTGATTCCCGCAACCTTTCCAATTCCATAGAATTTTTAACTTCCGAAGAAAATAAATCCTATGCCAATTATTTGCAAGAGGTTTTGCAAACCCAGCATAAATTGGATTCTTTACAAATTGCGTTTTTTGGGTTGAAGGACAAAAATCAGGATGAAATTACCATTGATTTATACAAAAAAACGTTGCGTGATTATGCCAATATCCAACATCAATATGAAGAAAAAACGGATGGCGGATTGGCAAATCATTTCATAAAAGCAACCCAAAAGTACTTTGCCCCAACGCTTTTTGTTTCACCGCAGGAATATTTAAACAGTGTAAAACAACACTATTTCGATTTTATAGATTTTGATAGCGATGCATTGAAAAATGCGACTTTTTTTAGTGAAAAGGCCATTGAATATGTGTTTTATCTAAATGTTTCTGATGATGTTCAGGTTCAAAATGCCTTGTACAAAAATGCAATAAGTGAAATTATGCAAAAAGTTGGCGAAAACAATGCCGTAAAAAGCGATATTTTAATTTCCCTAATTTATGCGTTTGAGCAATTTGAAAATATGGCGATGGCTGGTTTTGTGATTGATGAATTTTACAGCAAATTGTTTGAGAATTATATAGATGAGGCACTTGTTGACGAAATGCGATCAAAAATAAAATTGGCCATTGGAAATAAGGCGCCCGAAATTATCTGGGAAGAAAACGGCGTGCAAAAAAAATTGAGCGAACTCAATGTTGCAGGCGATTACATACTGGTCTTTTGGAGCACCACCTGTTCACATTGTTTGCAGGAAATCCCTAAATTGTACGAATTTTCCCTCGGCAATGCATCAATTCACGTGGTTGCGGTGGCTTTGGAAGACAACAAAACAGAATTTGAGCAATTCGCCAAAAAATTAACAACCTGGACCAATATTTTAGGGTTGAAAAAATGGGAAAATGAGATGGCCAAAGAATACAGAATAAATTCAACGCCTACTTATTTTATTCTTGACAAGGATAAAAACATCATTGCAAAACCTGAACATTTTGAAGATGTAAAGGCTTATTTTGAAAATTAAAAATGAAAAAAGGCATCTTCAAGGTGCTCAAGGGTAAGTTTGTTTTGGTTGATGATGATGGCAATAATATCAAAGCGAACTTCAACATCCAAATCTTTTGAAACCACATATTCATTAACGGCTTCCACCAGCATTTTAATTTTTTTCGGAGTTACGAAATCTTGCGGATTTCCTATATAATCATTAGAACGTGTTTTCACTTCAACAATGGCCAAAACCTCGTTTTTTCGCGCAATTATGTCAATTTCCGCTTTTTTGTAGCGCCAATTGCGTTCAACAATTTCATAGCCGTTTTTTTCGAGTTCTTCTACGGCGAGATCTTCGCCCAATTCCCCTAATTCGTTGTGCGTAGCCATTATTGTAAAAATTTAAGCGTCGTTTTTTCGGGGCTGACATTTAATTCAATCTTTCGCCCTAAAATCAATGCCCGATTATCATCCAAATGTCCGGCAGGAAAATTAAAAACCACAGGAAAATCATATTCCGAAACGCAATCCAAAATAATTTCTTCGGCAGTTTTCCCAAAAGGGATTTCATTGTCCTGCATATTGGTCATTCCGCCAACAATCAACCCTTTTAAATTTTTGAAATAGCCGTTTCGCTTCAGGTTCATGCATATTCTGTCAATATGGTATAAATATTCATCCAAATCTTCGATAAATAGCATTTTCCCATCTGTTTTTATGGATGAATTGCTTCCCAATAAACTATATAAAACTGATAAATTTCCACCTACAAGTTCACCCGAAGCATTTCCTAATTTATTTTTTTCATCAGCAGGAATTTCATAAGACAAATTTTTTCCAAACAGGCTCTTCTTTAAAGATTCTAAAGCCTGTTGACTGTTGTTTTCTAAATTTATTGGCATCGTTGCGTGCAAAGTTTCTATCCCAAAATTATGGATGTGGCTGTGCAAAACAGTAATGTCGGAATAACCGACAATCCATTTCGGGTTTTTTTTAAACGTCGAAAAATCAAGCTTGTCTATAAGCCGCACCGTTCCATAACCGCCTCGTGCACACCAAATCGCCTTGACTTTTGGATTGTCAAGCATTTGTTGAAAATCAGCGATTCTTTTTTCATCAGAACCAGAAAATTGATTTTCTTCCGAGCCAATGGTTTCTCCAATAATGACTAGCAATCCCCATTTTTCAAGCAATTTAATGGCAGGAATTATGTTGTCAGAAGTAATTTTTCTGGCTGTGGAAACAATGGCAACAGTATCGCCTTTTTGTAAATAGCTGGGTTGAATCATGCCTAAATTTAATAAAACTTACTGCAAATTACGAAAACCGAATCAACTATTCACTTTTCTGACAAACAATCCTTATTTTTGTGACTCTTAAACAAATTTTGATGAGCAATTCCAAAAGTCCTGCCACGAAGGCAACAAGATATACCATTACGGCAGCGTTACCTTATACCAACGGTCCGGTTCATATTGGTCATTTGGCCGGTGTTTACGTTCCTGCCGATATTTACGCGCGTTATCTACGTTTAACAGGAAACGACGTCATTTATATTTGCGGATCGGACGAGCACGGTGTGCCTATCACCATTAAAGCAAAAAAAGAAGGTGTTTCTCCGCAGGATGTGGTGGATAAATACCACGCCATCATCAAAAAGTCTTTTGAGGATTTCGGAATTTCTTTTGATAATTATTCACGGACTTCCGCAGAAATCCACCATAAAACAGCTTCTGAATTTTTCAGAAAACTATATGATGAAGGAAAATTTATTGAAGAAACAAGCGAACAATTGTATGATGAAGAAGCCAACCAGTTTTTAGCGGACCGATTTGTGGTTGGAACTTGCCCTAAATGCGGCAACGAAGAAAGTTATGGCGACCAATGCGAAAAATGCGGAACAAGCCATAATGCCACCGATTTAATCAATCCAAAATCGGCCATTACCGGCAATGTTCCCACTAAAAAAATGACAAAACATTGGTATCTGCCTTTGGAAAAATATGAGAAATGGTTGCGTGAATGGATTGTGGAAGACCATAAAAATGACTGGAAAGCGAATGTGTTGGGACAAGTTAAATCGTGGTTGGACGACGGTTTAAAACCAAGAGCTGTTACGCGCGATTTGGATTGGGGAATTCCGGTGCCGGTTGAAAACGCTGAAGGAAAAGTGCTTTACGTTTGGTTTGATGCGCCTATTGGCTATATTTCATCCACCATAGAATGGGCGGCGCGCGAAGGAAAAGACTGGGAACCTTATTGGAAAGACAAAGACACAAAACTGATTCATTTTATAGGCAAAGACAATATAGTGTTTCATTGCATCATTTTTCCGGCGATGCTAAAAGCCGAAGGCACGTATATTTTACCAGAAAATGTGCCTGCAAATGAATTCTTAAATTTGGAAGGTAATAAAATTTCCACCTCAAAAAACTGGGCAGTTTGGCTCCACGAATATTTGGAAGATTTTCCAGACAAACAAGATGTGTTGCGCTATGCCTTAACAGCCAATGCCCCAGAAACAAAGGACAACGATTTTACCTGGAAAGATTTTCAGGCAAGAAATAACAACGAATTGGTGGCCATTTTTGGCAATTTTATCAACAGGGTGGTGGTTTTAACTGATAAATATTACAACGGCATTGTTCCTGAACCCAATGAATTTTCCGATATCGACAATGAAACTTTGGAAAAGATGCACAAATTTCCTTCCATTATTGGCAACTCCGTCGATCGTTACAGGTTTAGGGAAGCATCTCAGGAATTGCTGAATTTGGCGCGATTGGGAAACAAATATTTGGCTGATGAAGAACCTTGGAAAATGATTAAGGTTGATGAAGAACGCGTAAAAACGGTGATGTATGTTGCCTTGCAAATCGCGATTGCTTTGGCCATAGTAAGTGAGCCTTTTTTGCCGTTTACCTCAGAAAAATTGAAAAAAATCCTCAAAATTAGTGCGAATGATTTGGCTTGGAATGATATTGAAGACAAAGATGAATTGCTGCCTCTTAACCATCAAATTGGTAAAGGAGAATTGTTGTTTGCGAAAATTGAAGATGAAGAAATACAGAAACAACTGGACAGGTTGGAAGCGACCAAACTTGAAAATATTTCCTATAATAATGTGGTTGAACCCCAAAAAGAAACCATTGAATTTGATGATTTCACAAAATTGGATATCAGGGTTGGGACCATTATTGAAGCGATTAAAGTTCCCAAAACCAAAAAGCTATTGCAATTGAAAGTTGATGTTGGTATTGACGTTCGCACCATTATTTCGGGCATTTCGGAAAGTTTTAATGCGGAAGACATCATCGGACAAAAAGTAACGGTTTTGGTAAATTTGGCGCCACGTATCTTAAAAGGCATTGAAAGCCAGGGAATGATTTTAATGACCAATACGCCCGACGGCAAACTGGCATTTATTGAACCCGAAAATGATGCTGTTGTTAACGGAACGCAGATAAGTTAAACAGGTAGTTTACAGTCTCAGTAGGCAGTTAAATTTAAATATTTTTTGGCTGAAAACTGAACACAACTGGTGGCTGCCATTGCAGACTGCAAACTTAAATTGTTACTGTCCACTGAAAACTAAAAGCAAAAATGCAACTACTACATTATATTAAATCCTTTACCGGCCTTCCTGATAAAGGCATTCAGAATACGGTTCAATTATTAAACGAAGATTGTACAGTTCCGTTTATTTCACGATACAGAAAGGAGATGACTGGCGATTTGGACGAAGTTCAAATTGGCGAAATTGTCAAATATAAATTGCAGTTTGAAGTGTTAGAAAAACGCAAAAGCAGTATCATTAAAGAATTGTCCGCCCAAGAAGTTTTAACCGATGAATTGAAAGCGAAAATTATTGCCGCGAATGATTTAATCACATTGGAAGATATTTACCTTCCATTTAAGAAAAAGCGGAAAACAAAAGCAGAAATTGCGCGAAATCTAGGTTTGGAGCCTTTGGCAAAAATTATGATGGGCCAGCGCGCCACAGACCTTAATTCCATTGCCTTAAAATATTTAAATAAAGAAGTTGAAACCCTGGAAACTGCTTTTGAAGGCGCACAACATATTATTGCCGAATGGATCAATGAACGAGCTGATATCAGAAACAGCATTCGCTATCAAATGGAAAAGTTCGCTGTTATTGCAACCGCTGTCATAAAAACAAAGGCCGAAGACGAAAAAGCCCAAAAATATCGTGATTATTTTGATTTTTCGGAATCGTTGAGCCGCTGTCCGTCGCATCGTTTATTGGCCATTTTACGTGCTGAAAACGAAGGGTTTATTCGTGTCAAAATTGAAATAGATAATGAAAAAGCCATTACAAAAACAGAAGACAGAATCATCAATTCAAGAAATGATTGTGCCGCCCATATAAAAATCGCGATTCAAGATGCCTATAAACGGTTACTTTTTCCTACGTTGGCAAATGAAAGGTTGAATTTGGCAAAAGAAAAAGCCGATGATGCTGCCATTCAGGTTTTTGCAAAAAACATGAAACAATTGATGCTGGGAGCGCCGCTTGGTGAAAAAAACATCTTGGCCATCGATCCCGGATTTAAATCGGGCTGTAAATTGGTTTGCCTGAGTGCCCAGGGCGATTTGGTTTATAATGAAACTATTTATCCAAATGCACCACAAAACGAATTAAAAGGGGCTTCCGGTAAAATAAGTTCATTGGTAAATGCCTATAAAATTGAAGCCATTGCCATTGGCAATGGCACAGCATCACGTGAAACGGAACAATTTATCAAAAATATTAAGTTTTACAAAGACATAGAAGTTTATGTGGTGAGTGAAGCCGGCGCTTCCATTTATTCTGCTTCAAAAATTGCCCGCGATGAGTTTCCAAATTACGATGTAACTGTGCGGGGTGCTGTTTCTATTGGAAGAAGATTGGCGGATCCTTTGGCTGAATTGGTGAAAATTGATGCTAAATCTATTGGTGTTGGGCAATACCAGCACGATGTGGATCAAACCAAATTGAAAATTGCTTTGGACAGCACGGTTGAAAGCTGCGTGAATATGGTGGGCGTGAATATCAATACGGCAAGTGAATCTTTGCTGAGTTATGTGTCGGGTATCGGACCAAAATTGGCTGAGAATATTGTGGCGTTCAGGGCTGAGAACGGGGCGTTTTCTTCCAGAAACGACATTAAAAAAGTGCCGCGATTGGGCTACAAAGCTTTTGAACAAAGCGCTGGATTTCTTCGAATTAAAAACGGGCAAAATGCTTTGGATGATTCGGCAATGCACCCAGAAAGTTATGATATTGTTCGTAAAATGGCTGCTGAAAATCATTTGAAGGTTTCTCAATTGATGGGAAATAAGGCTGTTTTGCAATCAATTCGGTTGGAAAAATACGTTACTTCATCAATTGGATTGCCTACGTTAAAAGATATGGTTAAAGAATTGGAAAAGCCTGGCTTGGATCCGCGCCAAAAAGCGAAAGTTTTTACTTTTAACCAAAATATCACTTCCATCAACGATTTAAGGGAAGGCCAATTATTGCCGGGTATCGTAAATAATATTACCAATTTTGGCTGTTTTGTTGATATCGGCATCAAAGAAAGCGGATTGGTTCACATTTCCAATTTGTCCGATACTTTTGTGAGCGACGTGAATTCCATTGTAACTTTGCAGCAACATGTAGTAGTGAAAGTGTTAGAAGTTGATATTGCCAGAAAACGGATACAGTTATCGTTGATGCGTTGAATTGTTTAACTGTTTAATCGTTTATTTGTTGATTCCGACCAAAGAATTAACACTCGATTGCAAGCGTAAGTGTCTGGCTCGTGACTGTGTTGCTATGTTTACAAGTTTGATTAACTGGCGAGTATAACTTTATATCTAAAACAATCAATCAAAAAAAGTAAAGTTGGTATAAAAATCCTGCCATGCGCTCCAGACTGCCACATAAGCATACTTCGGTTTTTCTAAAACGGTGCCGTTTATTCCCCTTCCCAAAATATCATATTTTATGCCACTTTTATGCCTTAATACAAAAGGAAAATCATTGTCAATGTTTGTGTAATCTTCAAAAGCATCAACTTTGAAAGCATTCATAATGTGTTTGGATGCATCGCCGTAAACGATATATTTTTGCGACTGAATAGTCACATTTAGGGTAACTTTATCTGAAAAATTGCTATATTTAAATATTCTGATATTGTTAAAGTCATTTAAAATTCCATATACAATTTCATTTGATCCCGGAGCATTTTCACTTGAACTACTGTCATTACCGTCTAAAGGAATTTCTTTTGTAGAAAACAAATCAGATGAAACCACTTTGGCATTTGGGAAATATAGCCTTATCGTTTTCCAAGTAGTTTCAACAACGGGAATTGTATTAAACCTTACATTTTCTTTTGGTCCTTTAATGCCTCTAATCAACATTTGTGACCAAATGGTTTCTGTTTTATCATCCCAGGGAGTTTGGTTGTCCTTAAAAAGAAAACCTGATGCCCTAAAAATTTCGTCTCTTGTAAAGGCAAGAGTACTTTTTGTTATTGGGCAATAGGTAAAGGCATACTTCTGCCCCTGAAACTCATCATTTATAATTTCATTATGTACTGTAAATGGATATGGATATACGCGTACTTCAGAGCCAAAATTCACTATTCCAACCAATGTATTATCATTTAAAGTAACTTTTGAAACAGGGTTAAATTCCGGATTCAAAGCCAATGGGAATAAATTTAACGAACCTGTTAAATCTTTTTCAATATTGTTGTCAATTATTTGGTTTTCATTTTCAGATTCACTGTCTGAACATCCTAAAAATGTTAGTAACAACAAAATAAAAGTCAATTTTTTCATAAGAAATATTTTTATATTGGTCGAAAAGTTCTGGCTTTCCTTACTTAAACAGTGAGATAATTTTAAACTTTATTTTCCGGCGTAATCATGACAGCTATTTGAAGGGTTGAATTAATTAATTCAAGATTTGAATTACTGTGAGGCAGATGCTGAAACAAACCTGCCTTGCCGGTCAGGCAGGTTCAGAACGAGCAAATTCGTCATAAAAAAGGACTATAAAGTGGTTTGCTTGAGCGCTCAGTGCGATTTGATTTATAACGAGATGATTTACTAACCTAGCGATAATATATTCATAAAAATATTGTATATTTGTTTTATGGA
>JAVVEF010000020.1:28074-31270 GCA_032251275.1 Lutibacter sp. | reverse complement strand
TAATACAAAAATACTTTATTTTTATAGGAACTCGTCTGTTTTTTGTCCAGCATTATAATTTATTGGGAAAAAGTAACACGATTTTATACAAAATGATATTGAATTTACCAGAAAGGATATTAGTGTTGTTGATTTAATTAGTTAAATTACCTCGAGGCTCTGTCTCGGGGTAGTTCATTATCAATATCTTACAAAATTATAAATATTGACAAAAATAAAGTTTCAGCTCGATGGTTAGTTTAATTTAAGCTGCACTCAATCACGACTGTTTTAAAAGTATGGATAACCTACAATAATTAATTAAAAAAAACGTTTTTTCTGTGAAGTTATCAGATGATTTTTAAGTTTTGAAATTCAAATATTTTGAAATAAACTTAAAAAGTGTTTTTGAATCTTAAAGCGTATATATAGCAATGATGTTTAAAAGACAGAAAAATAGCGATACTTCAATAAAAAATAAGATATTTGTTTCTTTAAAAATATAAAATTGATGAGAAAGTTACTAGGATTGACATTAATGGTTTTTATGGTAGTTGTAAAAACGTATGCACAGGAAAATCCCAATCCAATCACAACCGCCGCGCCATTTTTATTGATTGCTCCAGATGCACGCGCAGGCGGAATGGGGGATGTTGGCGTAGCCACTTCCCCCGATGCCTATTCACAACATTGGAATGCTTCAAAATTTGCGTTTATGGATTCGCAATTTATGATGGGCATTGTATATACGCCTTGGTTGCGGGAATTGACAAACGACGTTTTTTTAGGCGGTTTTTCAATCGCTAAAAAAATAGACGACAGAAGTGCTTGGGCAGCAAGTTTAAAATACTTTAATTTAGGCCAAATTGATTTGACAGATATCAATGGAACACCTGAAGGCACAGAAAAGCTGAATGAGTTTTCATTTGATGGTTCTTATGCTTTAAAACTAAGCGAGACCTATTCAATGGGCGTAACTTTGCGCTATATCCGTTCCGATTTGGGTATTGAATCCGCAAATTCAACCATCAATCCGGTTAATACTTTTGCTGTGGATATTTCGGGGTATTATGAATCCAGAGAACAGCAATATGGCAATATTAACGGTATTTGGCGAGGTGGTTTCAACGTTTCTAATATTGGCCCGAAAGTTTCTTATTCCAATGATGGACAAGAAAACTTTATCCCGACAAATTTAAAACTTGGGGGCGGATTTGATTTTATTTTAGACAGAAGCAATAATGTCAGTATCAATTTGGAATTTAATAAATTATTGGTTCCTACACCAAGTGTTTCTATGGCAGAGGATGGTGGGCCGCCATATATTCAGGAAGACGTGAGTTTTTTTAACGGTATTTTTAAATCATTTAATGATGCGCCGGGAGGTTTTAGTGAGGAACTTAAAGAAGTTACCTGGGGCTTGGGCGCAGAATATATGTACGACAATGCTTTTGCTTTAAGGGCCGGATATTTTAATGAAAGTGATTTGAAAGGATCACGTAAATATTTAACGGTTGGTACCGGATTTAAATTTAAAAGTTCTAAAATTGATATTTCTTATTTATTCAATACTTCAGAAATAAAAAATCCGCTGGAAAATACCCTTCGATTCTCCTTATCTTTTGATTTTGGAAACTCCTACTAAGCAAACTAACAAAATCTTGAACTAAAATTTTTGATGAAGAAAATTGAACTAAAAACACAGATTACTATTTTTGATTCCATTGAAGAATTGCCAGCCATCGTAAAAGGTTTGATGGATAAAGCCATTGAAGCCAAACAAAATGCCTACGCGCCTTATTCTAAGTTTAAAGTTGGCGCCGCTATGCTTTTAGCAGACGGAACCATTATTACAGGAAACAATCAGGAAAACGCTGCCTATCCTTCCGGAATGTGTGCCGAGCGTGTTGCCATTTGGAAAGTTTCTTCAGAATTTCCCCATAAAAAAATATTGAAGCTGGCCATTTCGGCAAGTTCTTCATCCCAAATTCTAAAAGAACCTGTAGCGCCTTGCGGTGCTTGCAGACAAACTTTATCAGAATATGAAATTAAACAAAAAGATAAGATTGAAGTTTATTTTATGGGCGAAGAAGGCGAAATTATTAAAACCGATTCGGTATTGGATTTACTTCCAATCGCTTTCGACAAAACTTTTTTATAAAGATTGAATGAAAAAGGATATTGAAAATCGTGAGGATATTTACTTGCTGGTAAAAGATTTTTACGTAAAATTAATGAATGATGATTTAATGCATCATTTTTTTGATGAATTCTCCAATCCCAGATTGTTGGAGGAACATTTACAAGTTCTGGTCGATTTTTGGGACAATATCTTGTTTTTTTCAGGAACCTATCAAAAAAATGCGATGCGGCCTCACTTGGAGTTGCAGCAAAAAAAACCTTTTAGAAGCGAACATTTTAAGCAATGGCTTTTGCATTTCAATAACACAGTTGATGAACATTTTGTCGGTGAAATTGCGCATGCGGCCAAATCACGCGCGCTTTCTATCGCAACAGTGATGCAAATTAAAATAGCGGAAATGGACAAGCAATAAAAAAACTTGTTATATTTACATTTTAAATAATGATAATGGCAATAAATTCAGTAATTACAGGAACAGGAAGCTATATTCCTACAGTGGTTAAAAGAAATTCAGACTTTTTAACCAATCAATTTTTAAATGATGACGGTACTCCTTTTGGCTATGAAAATGATGTAGTGATTGAAAAATTTAAGTCGATTACAGGCATTGAAGAAAGACGTTATGCAAGTCCGGAATTAAATTCATCAGATTTGGCATTTTTTGCCGCCGAAAAAGCGATTGCAGATGCTAAAATTGACAAGGAAGAGTTGGATTACATAATTTTGGCGCATAATTTTGGAGACGTTAAAAGTGACGTTACACAAAGCGATTTATTGCCTAGTTTGGCTTCAAGGGTAAAACACCGATTGGGAATAAAAAATCCGAATTGTGTGGCTTACGACATTCTTTTCGGTTGTCCGGGATGGATCCAAGGAATGATTCAGGCAGAAGCTTATATTAAATCAGGAATGGCAAAAAAATGTTTGGTGGTAGGCACAGAAACGCTTTCGAGAGTTTTGGATGACCACGACCGCGATTCTATGATTTATTCTGATGGCGCCGGCGCTTGTGTGGTTGAGGCGGTAGAAAGCACCACTAAATCGGGGATTTTAAGTTATGCTGCACAAACCTAT
>JAVVEF010000020.1:0-27974 GCA_032251275.1 Lutibacter sp. | reverse complement strand
TCGGGCTTTTTTTAGACCTCTTTTTTGCTGGCAACTTCTAAAATTGCAGTTGCCAAATAGTCAAAAATAGTGGTCGCGGTAAATGTTTCATAACCGGTTATTTTAATTGCAATATCCGCAGTTTTTCCGTGAAGGTAAACGCCCAAAATTGCTGCATTTAAAGGTTCATAACCTTGCGCAATCAATCCGGTAATTATTCCGGTCAATACATCGCCGCTTCCTCCGGTCGCCAATGCAGGATTTCCTGTTGAATTAAAATATAATTCATCTCCGTTTACAACAATAGTATGCGCTCCTTTTATGACTACAACTACATCATGCTTTTTGGAAAATTCTAATACTTTTTCAAGTTTATCGTAATCGTTTTTCCAGATGCCAATCAATCGTTCCAGTTCTTTTGGATGCGGTGTTAAAACAGTGTTTTTTGGCAAATAGTTCAGCAATTCTTGGTTTTTTGAAAGCAAATTAAGTCCATCAGCATCAATAACCAAAGGAAGTTTATTGTCTTTGATAAAATTTTCAAAACCCTGCGCTGTTTTTTCCGCTGTTCCCATTCCGGGTCCAATGCCAATAACGGTCGGATTTGTTTTAAAATTGAAATAAGTTAATTCGTCATCTGTATCCACTTCAACCATCGCTTCCGGAACTGAAACTTGTAAAATCGCATAACCAGACTTTGGAATATAAGAAGAAACCAATCCGCTCCCAATTTTCAAAGCTGCTTTGGAAGCCAAAGTTACCGCGCCTATTTTACCATAACTTCCCCCAATTATTAGCGAATGACCATAAGTGCCTTTATGATCCCATTTGTTGCGGGTTTTGTATAAAGGAATGACGTCGGTTATTGTTGTGTAATAGGTTTTAGGTTTTAAACTTTCAATATAATTTTGATTCAGACCAATATCAACCACTTCCCAGGAATTTACATAGTCTTTATTTTCCGGTAACAAAAAAGCCAATTTTGGTGTTTGAAATGTGAGAATATGGCTAGATTTTAATACTGAAGTTGGATCTGTGACTGATTTGTCGGCAAACAACCCCGAAGGAATGTCGATGGCCAACACAAAAACTTTTTTATGGTTAAGGTATTGGATTAATTTTTTGGTGAATCCTTCCGGATTTCTGGTAAGCCCACTTCCTAAAATAGCATCAACCACCAAATCATTGGCTTCAATTTCAGGAAAATCATTTTCGTTATTTAGCTCGATTGGGTTTAAACCAATTTCTTTTAGCCGATGGTAATTAACTAAAAACTCATCAGTTCGCTTATCGCTGAAATTCACAACATAACAATTTACGCGATAGTTATGTTTGTGTAAATGTCGGGCAATCACCAAACCGTCACCGCCATTATTTCCGATTCCGCAAAATACATGGATGTTGATGTTTTCCCCCTCTAACTTGTTGTGCAGCCACTGAAAGCAACTTGTTGCGGCAGTTTCCATTAAATCGGCAGAAGTGATTCCTTTATTTTTAATGGTTGCTATATCTGCACTTGCTGTTTGTTGTGGCGAAATAATATACATGGCTAAGTTTATAAGTTTAAAGCTTAAAGTCCAAAGCTGAAAGCCAAATTAAAGTCGAAAGTTTAAAGTCTAAAAAGTCGAAAACATCACTTATCACTTAAAATCAGCAACAAACAACAAAAAACTATCCTTTAAAAACACCCATTTCGGCGTATTTTTCCATACGTTTTTTTACGAGGTCTTTAGGCGTTAGCTTTTTTAATTCATCAAAAGCTTTCAGGATGGTTTTTTCAACTTCTTTAAAAGCAGTTTCTCTGTCAAAATGGGCGCCACCAAGTGGTTCTTTAATGATTCCGTCGATCAGTTTTTGCTTTTTCATGTCTTCCGCAGTTAATTTTAAAGCTTCTGCGGCTTCTTCTTTGTGTTCCCAGCTTCTCCATAAGATAGAAGAACACGACTCAGGAGAAATAACGCTGTACCACGTATTTTCCATCATATAAACCCGGTCTCCAACACCAATTCCCAACGCGCCACCTGATGCGCCTTCACCAATCACAACGGTAATAATTGGGGTTTTTAAACGTGTCATTTCAAAAATATTGCGTGCAATGGCTTCACCTTGTCCGCGCTCTTCCGCTTCCAATCCCGGATAAGCGCCTGGCGTATCCAATAAAGTAATTACAGGAATCCCAAATTTTTCTGCCATTTTCATCAATCGCAGGGCTTTTCTGTAACCTTCCGGATTCGACATTCCGAAATTTCTGTATTGGCGCGTTTTTGTATTATAGCCTTTTTGCTGGCCAATAAACATAAACGATTGGTTTCCTATTTTTCCCAATCCGCCAACCATCGCTTTGTCATCTTTAAATGTGCGGTCTCCGTGTAATTCCATAAAAGTTTCTCCGGCAAGCGCAGTAATATGGTCTAAGGTATATGGTCTGCTGGGATGGCGGGAAAGTTGCACCCTTTGCCAGGCAGTCAGGTTTTTATAGATATCTGTTTTGGTCTTTAGTAATTTTTTTTCAATGTTTTTACAACTTTCGGTCATATCAACATCGCTTTCTTCACCAATTAAAACACATTTATTATATTGTTCCTCTAATTCTTTAATTGGCAATTCAAAATCTAAATATTCCATATTTTCAATGTTTGGTTGAACTACAAATATAACAACTAATCAATTTTAGAAAGTTAAATTATAGTCTTTTTTTTATTTTTTAAAATTCCGTTGATTACAACAATCAATAATATTATCGTGGCTCCAATATAAAATTGCAGACTCATTTTTTCTTTTTCACCAAATATAAGCACTGCTAAAATGATACCGTAAACCGGCTCTAAATTCAATGTGAGTATCACGGTATAAGGCGTTAAATGCTTCATTATTTTTACTGATACAATAAATGCGTAAGCCGTACAAATGCTGCTCAATATAAACAGATAAAGAAAGTCCGACGATTTTAACGCAAATTGTTCAAAGGTGAAACCTGTTGTGAACAAAACATAAATGGTGATAAAACCAACGCCAAAAAGCAATTGATAAAAGGAAATCACTTCGGCCGTGTGTTTTCTCACATATAAACCATTAAGAACCGTAAACAAAACAGATAAAAAAGAGGCAATTAATGCATAAATGATCCCTAAAGTATATCCGCCTTCAAAATTTAAAATGATGTATAAACCGGCTATTACAATAAGTCCGAACAGCAGTTCCAGAAAATTAATGCGTCTTTTAAAAAATAAAGGTTCTAAAAATGAAGTAAATAATGCGCCGGTACTCAAGGCAATTAATGCAACAGACACATTGGCGACCTTAATTGCCGAGAAAAAAAAGATCCAATGCACCGCAATGATAACACCGCCGATAAAAAATTTCAGCAACGCTTTTGGTCCTACGCTTAGCGACTTTTTTTTGATGATAAAATAGATGAACACCAAAATAACTGCGAAAAGCATTCGATACCATACCAGCGGTATGGCGTTTATGCTTATTAATGCGCCTAAAATCGCGGTAAACCCCCAAATAAATACCAAGAAGTGGAGATGCAGGTAGTTTTTTAGCTCAGTTTTTGGCATTCTTAAGATATAAATATACGGCCAAGGCTCCAAATACAATATTTGGCGACCAAACCACAAAGAATGAATTTTTTTCGGCTCCGGCTCCCAATACTTCTGCAATTTTTAGTAAAAATACGTAAACGAACATAAGTGAAATTCCAATTGCCAAATTTACGCCCATGCCGCCTCTGCGTTTTTTTGATGCCAATGAAACCGCCAAAAACGTTAAGATGTAAGATGACATAGGCAAGCTGGTTCTTTTATGAAGTTCCACCAAATACACATTTAAATTGCTGACGCCACGGTCTCTTGATGTATTGATAAATTCATTTAACTTGATCGAATTCATCTCTTTGGCCATATAATCGACATAAATTAAATCCTGTTCCGTAAAACTGAATGTTGTATCTAATTTTGAACCTGATTCAATAATATCCTTCTCCTTTAAAATAAATCTTTTCTTATAGTTGACTAATTGAAAAGTGCTGTCAGCTTCCCGCCAACGAATATTGTCGGCAAATAATTTATATTTTAGTTTGGTGCCTTCAAATTTTTCATAAGAAAAGGCATAGCCAACATTAGCATCGGTAGTATAACTTTTTAAAAAAACATAATCATTTGGCCCTAACTGCAAATTAATATTGGTTAAATAATTTTCGTTAAGTTGTTTTTTTTTCAAATAGGTTCTGTTAAATTCCTCAAATGTTTTATTGCTGTTTGGCACCACAAAATGGTTCATCACCAAAGCAAAAAAAGTTACTATGGATGCGCCAATAAAATAAGGTTTTAAAAATCGTGTAAAAGATATTTTAGCAGAGTGAATGGCAATAATTTCGGTATTTCCGGCAAGTTTTGAAGTAAAAAATATGACGGCAATAAACAAAGCCAAAGGCATAAACGTGTTGCCGTAAATGATGATGAAATTGAGGTAATAGTCTTTAATAATTTCTGCCAATGATAAATCGGCATGCCGCAAAAATTTATCGACTTTTTCCGACACGTCAATGGCAATGGCAATAGGAATCAACAAGGTTAATACCAGCAGAAATGAGCTTAAATATTTTTTTAATATGTATTTGTCGAGTATTCTCAAGTTGATTGTTTAATCGTTGAATTGTTAATTTGTTTAATCGTTTCAAGCTACTTTGCTTCGACTGCCCTCTGTGACCCAACTTTTTACTTGCATCTTCGGTCTTCCGTCTCCCGACTTCAGACTTTTTTAAAACCTACATCCTGTTGTCCATTTGTTTCACCATCCTGTTTTTCCAGGGCGTAAAATCTCCGGCTAATATATGCTTTCTTGCTTCACGAACCAACCATAAATAAAAACCTAAATTGTGAATGGAAGCGATTTGTTTTCCAAGCAATTCTTTTGAAATAAATAAATGGCGCAAATAGGCTTTTGAATACATTTTATCCACAAAAGTGATGTCCATTTCATCAATGGGCGAAAAATCATTTTCCCATTTTTTATTTTTGATATTGATGGTTCCATTGGCTGTAAATAACATACCGTTACGGGCATTTCTGGTTGGCATCACGCAGTCGAACATATCAATTCCTAGGCCAATATTTTCCAAAATATTGGCTGGTGTTCCAACGCCCATTAAATAACGCGGTTTGTCTTCGGGTAAAATTGCGGTGACAACTTCAGTCATTTCATACATTTCATCCGCAGGTTCACCCACTGAAAGTCCGCCAATTGCATTTCCTTCCGCACCAACGGAAGCAATAAATTCGGCCGATTGTTTTCTTAAATCTTTATAAGTACTTCCTTGCAAAATAGGGAAAAAAGCCTGACTGTAACCATACTTGAAAGGTGTTTTTTCCAAATGTGTGACACAACGGTTTAACCAGCGATGCGTCATATGCATAGACCGTTTTGCATAACCATAATCGCAAGGATAAGGGGTGCATTCATCAAATGCCATAATAATGTCGGCACCAATGGTACGCTGAATTTCCATCACATTTTCTGGTGTAAAGGTGTGATAAGAGCCATCAATATGACTTTTAAATTTAACGCCTTCTTCCTTAATTTTTCGACTTTCTGAAAGGGAATAGACCTGATAACCACCACTGTCCGTCAAAATATTGCGGTCCCAATTCATAAATTTATGCAAGCCGCCGGCCTGCTCTAAAATGGTTGTTTGCGGACGTAAATATAAATGGTAGGTATTTCCTAAAATGATATCAGGGTTTATCTCGTCTTTTAATTCGCTTTGGTGCACGCCTTTTACGGAACCTACGGTTCCGACAGGCATAAAAATAGGCGTTTCAATTTCTCCGTGATCGGTAGTGATTACGCCGGCTCTGGCCTTGCTTTGCGGGTCGGTTGTTTTTAATTCAAATTGCATAGTCGGCAAAGATACTGATTAGAATCAAAGTTGAAAGTTAAAAGTTGGAAAGTTTGGAAGATGGATTGTTGAAAAAATTATAATGTAGTTTGAAGACGGAAGACCAAAGACGGAAGTTCAAGTTCTTTTGTAGAACCATATCAAACTTCCTTTCCTTAGGAAATGCCTGTCCCGTTTTAGTACGGGAGGTTGGGGATAGGAAAAAATATTGCTATTTCTTTTTATGCGCATCTGCTGAAGCTTCTTGCGTTTTTGAGGAATCTGAAATCATATTATTGATTTCAAGCATCTCTTTTTCCGACAATTCACGCCATTCGCCCACTTTTAAACGATCTAAATTAACATTCATAATTCGGGTGCGTTTCAGGCTGGTCACTTCATAATTTAAATAATCGCACATCCTTCTAATTTGGCGGTTTAATCCTTGGGTCAACACAATTTTAAACGAATAATCGTTTAATTTGATCACCTTACATTTTTTTGTGACGGTGTCCAAAATTGGAAGTCCGCCACCCATTTTCTGAATAAATTCTGAAGTTATTGGTTGCTTTACAGATACAATATATTCTTTTTCATGATTGTTTCCGGCCCTTAAAATTTTATTGACTATATCACCATCGTTTGTTAAAAAAATCAATCCTTGCGAGGGTTTGTCTAATCTTCCAACAGGAAAAAGCCGCTGCGGATGGTTTATAAAATCGACAATATTTTTAGGTTCTTTTAAATCGGTGGTACAAACAATGCCAACTGGTTTGTTAAAAGCAATGTATAAAGTTTTGGGATTTGCATTTAAAGGTTTTCCGTTGATTTTTACCACATCGCCCTTAAATACCCGATTTCCAAGTTGCGTTGGTTTGTCGTTTATGGTAACGCAACCATCAACAATCCACTTTTCCGCTTCTCTGCGCGAACAAATGCCGGTACTGCTGATAGATTTGTTTAAATTAACCGAATTTTCGTTTGTATTTTCCACCCTAATTTATTTCAAAATGCAAAGTTAGTGAATATACTTTATTTCAAAGTAGTAATAATATCAAAGCAAAGAGGCTTCACTTGGTTTACATTTAAGTTGCGCCTTCAAACAATTAATTTTTACCAATGAGTTAAAATTAAAAAGTAGCCAAGAAGTTGGATTTAAAAGATTCAATTTTTCGACATATCTTTGAGGGATACTTTGGCTGTGGAAACAGCGCTATTTTTTATTAAAAACAGGATTAAAAAAAACAGGAAATCATAAAACACCAAACAAAATATTAAGATATCATGATGAAAAGATTAGTCAATTATTTGCTGGAAGGTTTACTTTATATTGCGCCATTAAGTATTACCGCATATATTATTTACGCTGTTTTTATGTTTATGGACGGTTTGTCGGAAGATTTAATATTTAAATTTTTCGACATAAAAATTCCCGGTTTGGGGGTATTGACACTTCTTGTATTTTTAATTTTTATAGGTTTTGTTGGAAGAACTTTTATCGCACAGCCTTTAAAAACGGTGTTTAAAAATGTAATCAGCAGAATTCCCTTGGTAAAATTTGTTTATTCGGCTTTTAACGATTTGTTTTCGGCTTTTGTGGGCAAGGAAAAAAAGTTCAATCAGCCGGTTTTGGTAAAAGTAAATTTAAGCTCCGATCTTGAAAAAATTGGGTTTATTACAGAAGAAAATCTCGCGCTTTTGGGCGAAATAGATAAAGTGGCCGTGTACTTTCCGCATTCCTACAATTTTTCGGGCGAGTTGTTTATTGTGCCAAAAGCCAACATAAAACCAATAAACATCAGTTCCAGCGATGTGATGAAATTTGTTATTTCCGCAGGATTGACGGGGTGGGAGAAGGCTTAGTTTGGTAATCGTTAAAATTCATAGCCCACGATTGAAATCTGAAATTGTGGGCTATGAATTATACAAGGATTTTGTAGATTGTAATGGTTTCCAATTTTTATTTTTTTACAGCCTTTATGACCACAAAAGAACCTTCTCCATAACCTTTTCTAGGAAATTGCACTTCCTTAAGATCTTCTATATTATTAAACAGCGTTTGGTTGTATTCAAAATTTTTAAACCCGATTTCTTTTAATAAATCGGTAATATAATCAACAGAATAATAAGTTGCATATTTAAAAAAGGTACTTCTGTCTCTCTTTTTTTCATAAGATTTCGCTATTTCTTGATTTTTGTCAATGAAACCTATAATAATGCTTCCTCCTGATTTTAATATGCGATGGGCATGTGTAAATGCCTGCTTAACATTGTTTAAATGACAAATAGTTACAAATAGCACAAAGTCGAAATATAAATCTCTAATCGGTAAATTTTCCGCAATGCCGTTTGTCACTTCAATACCTCTTTCTCTGGCAATGGCAGCCATGTTTTCCGCAGGTTCAACACCTTCCTTAATTCCCAGTGGCTCAGAAAAACGGCCGGTTCCCAAACCCACTTCAATACCTCTTATGTTTTCCGGTAATTTTAAGATTTGCTCCTGGATGGCTAAGACCTCTGATTTATAAACTTCGGGGTATTCTTCATACCAAGCCTCATATTCTTCCACATTTTCGTTAAATATCTTAGTTTGTTCCATAATGTTGTAATTTATTGTTAACCCTATGGTTTGATGTATAAACCATTCGGTGCTTTAAATAATTTAAATAAAATGGGATTTTAAGAAAATTTAAGTTGAAAATTCTTAATTTTTCACACCTTTTTTAAAAGGATCCCATTTTATCAATTAACCTAAAATAGTTATTCATCCAATATACCGAAAGTTACCTTTGTGGTTACCCGGTATTCTGCAATTTTATTGCTGTTAATGCTCACAGTAAAATGCTCAATATATACTGACTTGATGTTTTTTACCGTTTTTGCAGCTTCATTAACTACATTTTGAACGGCATCTTCAAAACTAAGGGTCGAGTTCCCCATAAGTTCAATTACTTTTAATACTGACATAATATTAGATTTTATGATTAATAATGATATGAAATTAAGCGCAAATTTTTTTTAATGAAATGATATTCCTCAATACGTCTCTTATTTTATCATGAGATTTTAACAAATTTATTTATGACTCTTTATTTTTTGAAAATATAAACAAAACCAAATGCAAAAAATAAAGCAGTTGCTAATATCTATAGAGTGCATTCATAACACGACCTTTAACCGGCATTTCTTCCTCGTTCAACAAATACACTCTTCCACCTTGCAAAAAGGTTTGGACAGCACATAAATTGGTTAAAGAAATATTGTCTGTTTCTTTTTTGTCGTGAAGCTGCAATTTGTAAGCTTGTTTGTCGAAAACACCAAATTCATCTGCTCTTTTTTGAACAAACAGCGTGTCAATTTTTCCTTGAACTGCCGCAGGAACGATTTCAGAAATTTGAAATGAGGTCTTTGGTGTATGATTTAAGTTACTGAATTGCAATATTTTAACTTCTTTTGTTTTTTCAAAATAAGGCAGAATCAATTTCTGGGATTCCTGATGCAGTTTTGTTTTGTTTTTAAATTCCGAATCGCCCGCAATATAGTTTTCAAGAAGTGTGGGATACGTATTGGCTTCTTTATAAAATCCGATTAAAGAATCAGCGCAAGCAAGAACAAGCGGCGCTTTTTTATTTGAAATTATTTTATTGATACCTCTATCTATAGCCCTAAAAAAAGTAATGAGCTCTTTTTTAACATCATCGTTTCCCGGGTTTTTTCCTTGAAAGGATTCGCTTAATTGCGCATTTTGTCCACCTCTGAATTGTAGCAGATTTTGCCTGAAGTCAAATCCAACCGCTTCTTCCAATTGAGCCGGAGCAAAATCTTCTATATAAATATCCTGATAGCCATATTTATTGGCTTCATAAAGTTTTACATAATCCTGACTTAATTCCAACAAAAAATAATCATCATTTGAATCATATAAAGGCAACAATGGCTTAAGGTAAAAATGATTGTTTATATAGGTTTCTTTTTCAAAAGATATGGGAAGCTGATAATAATTCAACCCGTCTTTTCCTAAAAATAAGGCCAGGCCATCAGAAGGGTTTCTCCATAATTTTATATCAGCGAGCAATGCTTCCGCAGGCTTCAAATAATTTTTAATTTCCGGTGGTTCCATTTCATATTTTTCCAGTTTGGTTTCCACCTCTCTTAAACATTGCTTTAAAAAGCCCTGTGACAAACGTTCATTTTGTTCTTTTCCGCCCTTATACATTGGAAGGTATATGGAAACGCAATGCAGATTTTGAATGTTGGCTAAATTTTCAAAAATTTCTTTTGATAATGGATGGGTTGTGGCTACTAACATAGTGTTGAATTTTTCTCTAAGTTAGAAACCATTTGGGAAAGCTAAAATGATATTGCTCAAAATTGCCGATTCGTTTTGTTGTTATTTTTGTTAAACTTTTTCCCCTAATATGGAACTTTGGCTAAGCTCAGCAATCTCATTCAGGGTGACAAATCATATAATTGTTCAATTTGCATATTAAACTTTTCAATTTTTAATTTATATAAAATTGATAATAATCAATTTATGAAGTTGATTTTCCTCATAGCATAAAATATATGAATCAGCTAATTTTAAGTCAGAACTAAAATTTTGAACATTATGAAAAGAATTGCATTATTTATAGGAATGGTATTATTATCGGCTTGTTCTTCCACGCGATTTGTGGACAGTTGGAGGAACCAAGAAATCATTTCATTTGAACCGAAAAAAGTTTTGGTGGTTGGTATTACTGATAACCTGACTGCCCGTAAAATATTTGAAGAGAGATTGAAAAATGCCTTTATAGTCAGAGATATTTATGCTGCGGAAAGCACGAATGTTTTAGATAATGGATTTACCACTTCTAAAAAAAGTGAGGAGAAAATTGATAAAATGATCAAAAAAATAGCCGACGAAGGTTTTGATACTGTTGTGATTACTTCCGTGAAAGGGGTTGATGAACGCGTCAATTATCAAACAGAATATTATCCAACGATAGGTTATCGCTGGTCAAGATTTGGAAGATATTATTATTGGTATCAAGATATTTATTACAGACCCGGATACTACAACACTTATAAAGTTTATAATGTTGAAACCGTTATTTACAATATCAATGAAGATGACACCAAATCACTTGTTTGGGTAGGTGCTTTAAATTTGGTAGATCCACAAACCATTTCTTCTTCTGTAAATGATTATGTTGAAAAGATAATTGAACAGCTAGAACGTGAAAAACTGATTAAAGAACTATAAATATTCGGTTTGTAATAATGTTTAAATCCTTTTTTGATAAAGAAAGCTAACAGTTTAAACTGTTAGCTTTCTTTTATTTAGAATAATGCAACATTCCATTTTTATCTGTAAATTTCAATAATTGATGCTTTAACATGCTGATTTTCAAAATAATCAAAACACGAATTGCACATAATTGAATTTGTGTTTTTCTGCTTTTCTGGTATTCTCAATTCCCTGTAAAAGGGCATCGGGGTTAAAAGAAATGCTGTCAATTCCCTGTTTTACCAAAAATTTCGCAAAATTCGGAAAATCGCTTGGCGCCTGACCGCATAAACCAATTTTTGTATTGGTTTTTCTTGCTTTTTCAATGGCCATGGCAATCATTGCTTTCGCCGCGTTGTCATTTTCGTCAAAAATTTCGGATATCAACTGGGAATCGCGGTCAACACCAAGGGTTAATTGGGTTAAATCATTTGAGCCAATGGAAAATCCGTCAAAAATCTTAGCAAATTCCTCAGCTAAAATTACGTTGCTCGGCACTTCAACCATGGTGTAAATTTCCAATCCGTTTTCGCCGCTTTTCAATCCGTTCTCCGCCATTATTTTAATCACTTTTTCACCTTCTTCCAAAGTTCTGCAAAAAGGAATCATCACTTTAAGATTGGTAAGTCCCATATTATCGCGGATTCTTTTTAGGGCTTTACATTCCAGTCCGAAACCATCTTTGTACAAGTTGTTATAATATCTTGAAGCGCCCCTGAAACCGAGCATCGGATTTTCTTCCTGTGGTTCAAATTGTTTTCCGCCAATAAGATTTGCGTATTCATTGGTTTTAAAATCGCTCGTTCTCACAATCACTTCTTTCGGATAAAATGCTGCGGCAATCATAGCGATTCCCTGGGCAAGTTTGTCTACAAAATAATCTTCTTTATTTGCATAATTGGTTGTTAGTTTTTTAATTTCATTTCTTATGGAAGTTTCTTTAATCTCATCAAATTTCAGCAGCGCCATAGGATGAATTTTTATGGCATGTGAAATAATAAATTCCATACGTAACAATCCTACGCCATTATTTGGATAAAAAGAAAGCTGAAAACCTTTTTCCGGATCGGACAAGATCAATTTCATTTCCGTTTTTGGCATTTGAATATTTGAAAAATCGAGTTGATTTTTTACAAAATCAAGTTTTCCTTCATAAATATAGCCTGTTTTTCCCTGTGCGCAGGAAATAGTGATTGTGGCGCCGTCTTTGATGGTTTCCGTAGCGTTTCCGCAGCCTACCACCGCCGGAACGCCGAGTTCACGCGCAACGATGGCGGCATGACTTGTACGGCCTCCGTTGTTGGCAACAATACCGCCAGATCTTTTAAGTATAGGATCCCAGTCGGGTGTAATGGTATTGGTAACAATAATTTCTCCTTTCTTCAGTTTTGAAGCGTCTTTCGGAGAATTTAAAACCCTGGCTTTGCCTGAAGTTATTTTAGATCCTACGGCATTTCCTGTGGCCAAAATGTCACTTTTTTCTGTCAATTTATATTCATAAAAAAGGTTTTTGTCTTTAATTTGATGCACGGTTTCCGGACGGGCCTGGATAATAAATAAATTGCCGGTAATGCCGTCTTTGGCCCACTCAATATCCATCGCTTTGTCATAATGTTCTTCAATAAGCACCGCCCATTTGGCCAGTGTTTTTATTTCCTCATCATCCAATATAAATTGATGTTGTTTTTCCGTTGGCGTATCCGTATTCATAATGGAAGAATGGTTGTTTGATTCGGCATAAATCATCGTTTTGGCCTTATTTCCCATTTTTTTCTGAATAATTGCGTCTTTTCCTTGTTTTAACGTAGGCTTAAAAACATAAAATTCATCGGGATTTGCTAAACCCTGCACTATGTTTTCACCCAATCCCCAGACTCCTGAAAGTAAAACTACGTTTTCAAAACCCGATTCAGGCTCTAATGTAAATCCAACCCCGGAACAGCCTTTATCTGACCGGACCATTTTTTGGATGCCAACAGAAATGGCGATATCCAAATGCTTAAACCCTTTGTCTTCCCGGTATTTTATGGCCCTGTTGGTGAACAACGACGCAAAGCAGTTTTTAACGGCTTCCAGCAAATTTTCTTCTCCTTTAATGTTTAAAAACGTATCATGTTGCCCCGCAAAACTTGCTTCGGGCAAGTCTTCCGCAGTGGCGCTGCTTCTTACCGCTACTTCAAAATAGTGATTGTCGCATAAATTTTTATAGGCATCAATAATGGCGTTAGAAAACTTCTCAGAGAAACTTCCGCTATGAATAAGTTCTCGTGCCTCCAGGCCAATGTTGTTTAGGTTAGCATAGTTTGTTCGGTCCAATTTCCCCAATGTGTTTTCTAGGGATTCTTTTAATTTATTTTCCTTCAGGAATAAGTTAAAGGCTTCGGCCGTGGTGGCAAATCCATTGGGTATATTGATTCCTTTTGCAGCCAATTGGGTATACATTTCACCTAAAGATGCATTTTTTCCGCCAACTTTAGCGATGTCCTTCGCCCTAATTTCAATGTATTTTTTTATAAATTGATTCATTTTATAAATATTTTATGGTTAATAATTGGCTTCATTAAAACTTAATAATGGAATTTTTCCGAATGATTCCATTTCTTTGACCAAATCCCGGTGAAATAAGTTTCTTAAAAATCCGCTTTTTTCACGTTCTAACATGGCGACTAAATTTGCATCAACGGTTTCTAAATAGGCTCTCAACGTAATAAATATTTCATCAGAAGTCAATACCTCAAATTCCATCTTTTTATAGGTAACTTTTTGTCTCACCATTTCTTTAAACCATTCCATTTGCACTTTTCCGTCGGGTTCTTTTTTTGTGGCAATGTGGACAACTTTAATATCGCTGTTGAATTTTCTGGCAATTTGACTTACTTTAAGGATAGCGCCAATATCTTCTTCTTCAAAATCTGTGGCATATACAATGGTTTTTAGGTTTTGAAAATTGGTGTCTTTAGGAATTGCCAATACAGGACAAGGTGCTTTTTCTATAATGTCCATGGAGGTATCTCCCATAAAAAGCTCTTTAATGGCGCTTTCTTTTTTCATTCCAATAACAATCATAAAGACTTTATGTTCCCTGGCTTTTGAAAGGATTCCGTGTGACACCGATAAATCTTCAAAAGAATATGTTTTTACATTGATGAGATCTAAATTTTGACCCAAATGTTTTTTGCAGAAATTGATGAGCTTGGTTTGATTTTTTTCAAAAGTGGTTTTTTCAAGTTCGTCATAAAACGCCTCAAGTTCCAAACCCAATATCAGTGGAAGTTTATAGATATGGATTACCAGTAAAGTTGCCCCCATTTTTGTGCTTAATACATGGGCGTATTTTATTGCAGTTTCAGCGTTTTCAGAATAATCTGTCGCATATAAAATTGTTTTCATCTTAATTTTATTTAGCTGGTTAGAAATTAAAGGTATTAATCAAACCTGACAGATAGAATGATATACCTCATTTTGATATCTGAAATTATTGATATCGGTCATTTTTTTCATTTGAAGGCTTTACTAAATTTATGGTATAAAATTTAAGACCATGGAAAATATCAGTAAAATAGACCTTCTTTGGATATATCGCAAAATGAAAACTTCCCGGTATTTTGAAGAGAAAATGGAAAAAGTTTATTTAGAAGGAAAACAGCCTGTTTTTAATATTGGCGCAGGTCCTGTTCCCGGTGAAATGCATTTGTCGAACGGACAAGAGCCGGCAGCAGCATCAATGATTGTGCATCTCACAAAAAACGATACCGTGACCGCTACACACCGACCACACCATCAAGCCATTGCAAAAGGGGTGGATCTTAAAAAGATGATTGCCGAAATTTATGGTAAAAAAACCGGTTTGGGAAAAGGCAAAGGTGGTCATATGCATTTATTTGATCCCAATGTGAAATTCTCCTGCGGCGGTATTGTTGGCGCAGGAATACCACATGCCGTTGGTGCCGCATTGGCAAATAAGAAAAGGGGCAAAAACTGGGTTGCTGTTGCGTTTATTGGTGAAGGCGCAACTAATACCGGTGCATTTCATGAATCACTGAACCTCGCGGCACTTTGGAATTTGCCATTTATTGTGGTGATTGAAGATAACAAATGGGGAATTTCTGTCGCCAAAAAAAATGCCACCAGCGTAACTTCCAATGCGGTCAGGGCGAAAGCTTACGGCATCAAAGGATATTCCGTAAAAGACAACGACCCTATTGAGATGTATAAAGTTAGCAAAGAGGCTGTTGAAAGAGCCAGAAAAGGCGAGGGGCCATCAATTATAGAAATTGAAACATACCGATATTTAGGTCATTTTCAGGGAGATCCGGAATTGTACAGAAATAAAGAGGAGGTTCCGAAATTAAAAGAGAAAGATCCTATTGAACGCTTAAGAAAAGAAATGTTAAAAGAAAATGAGGCAACAGCCGAAGATTTTAAAAAAATGGATGCAGAAATTTATCAAGAAGTGGACAAAGCCTATGAATTTGCAGTCAATAGCGAATATCCCCAACCTAAGGACGCATTGGAAGATGTATTCTGTGAGTCGCTTACAAATGCAATAAAAACTTAAAATGACAAGACATGAAAGCAACTAAAGAAAAAACAAAAAAACTAACGGGCAGCAAAGCGATGATTCAGGCTTTGGAGCAAGAGATGAATAGGGACGACAGTATATTTATTATGGGTGAAGATGTGGGTAAATACGGAGGGATATTTGGTTCCACCACCGGTTTATTCGATAAATTTGGCGGGGAAAGAGTGATGGATACCCCAATATCCGAAACTGGGTTTATTGGCGCTGCCGTTGGCGCTGCGGCCGAAGGATTCAGACCCATAGTAGAATTAATGTTTGTTGATTTTCACGGCGTTGTGATGGATCAAATTTACAACCATATCGCCAAAATACACTATATGAGCGGCGGAGCCGTAAAATTGCCAATTGTTTTAATGACAGCCGTTGGCGGTGGTTACAGTGACGCAGCGCAACATTCTCAAACTTTATATGCGAGTTTCGGACATTTACCTGGATTAAAGGTGGTTGCCCCAACTTTTCCGCATGATATAAAAGGAATGTTGATTTCCGCCATTCGTGATGACAATCCCATAATTTTCATGTTTCATAAAACACTTCAGGGTCTTGGCTGGATGGATCAAATTGATGCTTCCCTGGGAGAGGTTCCAGAGAATGCGTACACAGTTACTTTAAATAAGGCCAAAGTGGTAAGAAAAGGAAAGGACATTACCATTGTGGGTACGCAAATGATGACTGTAGAAGCATTAAAAGCAGCCGAAGAATTGGCTAAGAAAGGTATTGAAGCGGAGGTAATTGACCTGCGTTCCATAAAACCGATAGATAAAGAAACCATATTACAATCCGTTTCAAAAACCCATCATTTGCTTGTGGTGGATGAAGATTATTTGTCTTATGGCATAACTGCCGAAATAAGTGCCATTGTTGCCTCTGAGGGTTTTGACGATTTAAATGCCCCAATCGGCCGTTTGGCAATACCGGATGTTCCAATACCATATAGCAGGGTTATGGAAAAATTTGTAATTCCAGATTCAAAAAGTATTATAGATTCAGTTTTAAAATTGATAACGGTATAAAATAACGCGAGATGTCGGAACTTAAAGAAATCACACTCCCAAAAGAATTGGGAGAAGGAAAAGAAAGTTTGGTGGTCATGTGGTCCAAAGAACCCAGAGAAAGCTTCGAGGAAGGAGAAACATTGGTTGAGGTTCAAACCGATAAAGTTGCTTTTGAAGTGCCAGCACCTTTTTCGGGAGTTCTTTCTGAGATAAAGGTAAAACGTGGAGAAACAGCTAAGGTTGGACAGGTTATAGCAACCGCTGAAATTTCAGATGCTAATGAATAGGCCTGTAATACTTAGTGTAAATAAAATTTAAATAAAACCATTATGAGCGATTTTAGAAACAGGCCAAACGGAAATTATCTTTTTAATGCGAATTGGGAAGAGTTGTATATTCTTACAAAACACTGGAAATCGGATTTGTTGTTTTACAAAGACGATTTAAATTTTTTGGACAATTTGATCAATAAATATTTAATCTGGATTACAAATGAAAAGGACAGTGAAGCAGTGCGCATTATTGACAATAGCATTTTAGAAACCGCTAAAAAATGTACCGATTTATTGCAAAGGGTTGCCAAACATTTAACTGATTTGGCAAAATTGATTGAAGATCCTTTTAAATATGATACCCAACAATTTAGAACGGAGCATCAACAGCTTGAAGATGACATCACAGATTTTGTAAAAACATTCAGAACCAACAGAAAAGAAGTTTTTGAAGTAACAGAACATATTATTGAAAGCGAAGATTTTATCAGAAAAGTAATGGAACAATAAGTCTGTTTTTGAACTTTTTAACCGAATATGACCTAACCAATTTCTTATGACATTGTTAAATTGAAAATCATTTTTCGTTTTGAAAACGTTTTGTGTCATTGAAACATTAAAAAATAAAGCGATATGAAATTTTTCATCGTTAAATTAATGGTTTTATTTACGGGAATATTAAGTGTTCAAATTTCGTTTGCACAAGACAGTATTCCGCTCAGTTTAAATTCAGCCATTCAATTGGCGCTCGATAAAAACACAAACATTGTGACGGCAAATTATCAGGTTAATACTGCCGAATTTGCACTGAAGGAAGCAAAAGGCAATTTTTTACCAAAACTTTATTTAAACGCCAGTTATAACAGAAACATTGACAGGCAGGTGATATTCCTGCCCGAAAATTTTGGCATAGATAAAAGGGCGACAAAACTGGGCTCAGACAATGAATTCAGAAGTTCTTTAAATCTGTCGCTTCCACTTTATTCAAAATATAATTTTGCCTACAAATATTTGGCGGAAACAACCTTTAAATTTCAGAATGAGGTTTCCCGAGGTGTGAAACAATCTGTTATAAATTCGACCAAAAAAGCCTATTTAAACTGCATAATTGTTCAGGAAGTGATAAAAGTCCAGCAAAATGGTCTGGAAAATGCACAAGAGAACTTGCGCAATATTCAGCAAAGATATCAAAGAGGAACCTTGACAGATTATGATTTGGCATCGGCAAAAGTACAGGTTGCCCTTGCAAAAAATAATTTACTTGAAGCACAAAGCAACAGCATTCCGGCCATCAATAGCTTAAAATTGTTATTGGGTTTAAAAAATGATGATGTCATTGAGTTAACCGCGCCTTTATCGCTTTTGGAAGCGGAGCTGTTTATTGAAGATTCTACCAATCAGCTTATCGCAAAAAACAGCAAATTAAAACAATTGGAAATAGCCGTTCAGCAAAAAGAAAATCAGCTAAAATTGACTAAATCCGCATATTATCCGACATTGGATGCCATAGGGAATTACCATGAGCAGGCACAGGCAGATGATTTTGACGTGTTTGATTATGACTGGGTAAATACAAGTTTGGTTGGCCTTCAACTACAAATGAACATTTTTAATGGAACCATCACAAAAAACAAAGTGGAGCAGGCTAAAATAGCCAAAAAAATTGCGGAAGAGGAAAAGGAATATACCACCGGAGAATATTTGATGCGACAACTTGAGTTGCTTTCCATGTTAGATTTTTACAAACAAAAAATTGAAGTGCAAAAAGTAAGTATGGCTCTGACTGAAGAGGCCTTAACGCTTTCAAGAAAGCGTTATCAATTTGGCGTCGGGACATTTTTAGAGATAAATGATGCTGAATTGTCCTACACACAAGCGCGTCTTAACTGGTTGCAGACTCTTTCAGATTATAAGACGGCATATTACGATTATCAATTATTAATGGGAAAAGAATAAACAGTCATGAAAAAATATTGGTGGATAATTATCGGAATTATAGCAATTGTGGTGGTCTTTTATGTTGTTGTTAAGCCAAAATTGGATGCCAAAAATCTGGATTTCCTTTATGTAACTTTAGAAAAAGGAAACATTGAGGCGGTTGTTTCAAGCACAGGAACTTTGGAAGCCATAAATACGGTGGAAATTGGCACACAAATATCAGGAACTATTAAAAAAATTTACGTCGACTATAATGATAAGGTTAAGAAAGGGCAGTTGCTTGCGGAAATGGATTTAAAGTTGTTAAACACCAATTTATTAAATGCCCAGGCCAATTTATCTGTTGCCCAGGCCAAATTAAATCAGGCAAAAGAGGAATATGAAAGGGCAAAAGAATTGTATAAGGAAAAAGTGATTTCAGAACAAAACTACACCAATTCCAAATACGCCTATGAGCAGGCTTTGAGCGCCAAGGAAGCGGCAGCGGCTTCCGTAAAAAGCATAAGAGTTAACATGGAATATGGCCGTATTACCTCACCCATAAGCGGTACCGTAACTGAGCGAAGCGTAGAGGAAGGCCAAACGGTGGCCGCGTCTTTTTCAACCCCCAGAATGTTTATTATTGCTGAAGATCTTTCAAAAATGCAAATTTTGGCCGATGTGGATGAAAGCGATATTGGTTATGTCAAAAAAAATATGCAGGCACGTTTTACGGTTCAAACCTATCCCGAAAGAGCATTTTATGGCAGGGTAAGCGAAATTAGGCTGCAACCCATTAAAATAAATAATGTCGTTAATTATCAGGTAGTTGTGGATGTTGATAATAAGGATGAATTATTGCTTCCGGGGATGACAACTTCTCTGGAATTTATCATAAATACGGCCAAAGACGTGTTTCTTATCAATAATTCGGCATTGCGTTTCAGGCCCAATGATATTATGTTGGAAGCGATAAAACCCACTTTGGAAGAAAATGCCAAAAAATCATTGCCCGATTCAATTCAGCAAAAATTTATCAATGCAATCAATAAGGAAGAAACCTATATGCCGGAAAATTTCAAGAAAATACTGCCTGATAAAATAGACGGATTTTTTTATGAGAATGCTGCCGGGGAATTGGATTTTATGTTTATTGAATTGGGTATTAGAACCGGTTTGAAGTCGGAAATTAAAAAATTTCTCGATGGTTCAGAGATTTCGGAAGACATAAAAGTCATTCATGGTATTTCCGCTAAAGAATAAAAAGATGTCTGATAAAATTGTCATAGAAACCAAAAAAGTAAGCAGGGTTTTTAAAACCGGATCGATTGAGGTACATGCCCTTACCGATGTGGATTTGGAGATTAAAGAAGGGGAATTTGTGGCCATTATGGGCGCGTCAGGATCCGGAAAATCAACGTTGCTTAATATTTTGGGCTGCCTGGACAAGCCCACTTCCGGCGATTACTATTTAGACAATGTGCATGTAAACAAGCTAAATAAAAATCAGCTTGCGGATATCAGGAATCAAAAATTGGGTTTCGTTTTTCAAAGTTATAATTTATTGTCGCGAACAACAGCTTTGGATAATGTTGAATTGCCTTTGGTTTATGACAGAACCGGACGGTTTTCAAATCCTAAGGAAAGGGCAAAAAATGCATTGGAAGAAGTGGGTTTGGGAAACAGAACCAATCATAAATCCAACGAACTTTCAGGAGGTGAGAAACAGCGTGTGGCCATCGCCAGGGCTTTAGTAAACGACCCTGCACTTATTTTGTCGGATGAAGCGACAGGAAATCTGGACAGCAGGGCAAGCATTGATGTTGCGGAACTTTATGTGAAATTAAATGATGAAGGGAAAACCATTGTGATGATTACCCATGAACCTGAAATTGCCCAATTTGCAAAACGAATGATTTATTTAAGGGACGGACGTGTTTTAACCGACGAGCCCATAAAAAACAGAAGCACAAAGGAAAGTGCTTTAAAGGATTTAGGATTAACTGATTAACTATTAAAAATGCGACAATTATTTAAAACATTTAAGGTTGCCTTTCAGGCCATAAATAAAAACAAGACCAGAAGTTTGCTTACAATGCTGGGCATTATTATTGGTGTTGCGGCCGTAATTATGACAATTTCCGCCGGCGAGGGCGCCACCAAAGAGATTCGGGACCAAATTTCTGGATTGGGCACCAATTTATTGATGATATATCCAAAAACAGAGCATAGAGCAGGTGCCCATGTGAGGTTGGGAAGGCCTATTGTAAAAAAGGATTTCGATATTTTGCAGAAAAATGCAGTCTGGATATCAAAATTATCGCCTTTGGTGGTGAGCGGAGCTCAGGCAGTTGGACAGGATGGTTATAAATACACACCAATTTATGGCGTATCGCATGAATATTTTGATATTTTGAGTCGGGGCATTGCTTTAGGGAATGCTTTTAAGGAAGATGATGTAAAAGCCGCACGAAAAGTTTGTGTTATCGGGGAAACATTAAGGCAAGAACTTTTTTCGGGCGTAGATCCCATAGGAAGGAAATTAAGAATTGATAAAATACCTTTTACCATTGTAGGCTTGTTGGAAGAGAGCGGAAAAGGCACAATGGGTCAGGACCAGGATGAAATATTTATAGCGCCTTATACAACAATACAAAATCGGTTGGCCGGGTACAGAAGAGGTTATGATATGATTATGGCCAGCGCCATTAGTGAAGATCATATTGCCGATGCCAAAATTGAAATAACGGAACTTTTAAGGGAATCCCATAAAATATTGGAAGGCGATGAGGAAGATTTTGAAATTACCACACAAATAGAGCTTCAAAAAATTACGGGCAACATTACCGGAATATTGACCATTTTATTGGGCGCCATTGCAAGTATTTCACTTATTGTAGGAGGAATCGGAATTATGAATATCATGCTGGTTTCCGTAACGGAACGTACCCGCGAAATTGGAACCAGGCTGGCGATTGGCGCCAGAGAAAGTGATATACTCACCCAATTTTTAATAGAAGCCATTGCCCTGAGTCTGGCCGGAGGACTCGTTGGCGTTGCCCTCGGAATTCTTGGAAATCAAGTGATCTACAAACTCACCGATTTTTTTATTCCGACCGCGCCTTATTCCATCCTGATAGGTTTTGGTTTTGCGGCTTTGGTTGGCATTGCTTTCGGGTATTTTCCTGCAAGGAAGGCTGCAAAATTAAATCCGATTGACGCCTTGCGCTATGAATAAAAAGTAAATTTTAAGATAAAATATTGATTATTAACTAAAAACATCATAAAATGGAAAATACACAGAAAATATTATCGGAGATAACCAATTTGACAAGAAAAATAGAAACAGACTATCCAGAACTCTATCAATATTTAGATGAAAATCCAATGACTGTTCCTGCACAAAGCGATCCATCCATAGATAATAAAATATTGCAAAAATATTTGGAAAGTTTAAGGCAGTTGATTAAAAATCATATAGAATCACGAAAAATTATTGAAAAATAACATTAATTATAAATCTAAAATCATGGGAGAAATTGCCACATCAGACAGACAAATTACGATTTATTACTGCACCAATTCGGTTAGGGCAAAGCAAGCTTTTGCTTATGCAAAATCGGAAGGGTTGGCCATACAGCCAATAGATATTTTAAAAACACCGCTTACGGGAACCCAAATTGCAGAATTTGCAAATCGCTTGGGTATTGAAGTCAAAGACCTCATAAATCAGGAACATCCTGCTTTTTCAAAAAAATTTGAACGGGTTGAATTGTCTTCCGAAGATTGGATTAAAATGATCAAACAAAATCCGGAAATAATGAAACAGCCCATTGCTTTAAGGGGAGACCAAATAATTTTAGTGGAAACCCCATCGGATATGATAAAAATTTAATTGAGATATATCATTTTTCGGGTTCAAGAAATTCCATAACTTTAGAGTATGATGCTAGTTTTGATGAGTTTTATTAATTTCTAAAACCTAAAGCCATGCTTAAAGATCACGGAAAAAATTACAGCGATTTAGAAAAATTAAAGGTACAAATGAAGGATGAAATCCCAACGGTAATGGCTGGTTTTTACAATCTGCAAAAAGCAGTTATTGCTGATGGCGCGCTCACCAGTAAAACCAAAGAATTGATTTCGTTGGGCATTGCCATTACCAACAAATGCGACAGCGGTATTCCTTATCACGTAAAAAATTCTCTGGATGCAGGCGCCAGTTTTCCTGAAATTATGGAGACCATAGGTGTGGCAATTTTAATGGGCGGAAGTATGGCCTTGGTGAACGCCTGCGAAGCGCTTGAAGCGCTGGATCAATTTATAGTGTTAGAAAAAAATGGATAATGAACGCCAGAAAAATAAAGAAAATGATTTTTTGAAAGAAAAAAATCCAACGACTTTGCCAGAAGGTTATAAGCCGAATTGGAGTTATGTTTTATTTATTTTTCTGATACTTTTTTTTATTTTGACCAGATCGGTTTCAAAACCACAGGAAATCAGTTGGTTAACCTTTGAGCAATCGATGTTAAGTACGCATGATGTGGCAAAAATTGTAGTGGTCAATAAGGTATATGCAGAAATTTATATCAAAAAAGACAGGCTTAGCGCTGCTAAATATAAAGACATTCCCCAAGGCGGATTTATGGCGGAAGCCGGTCCGCACTATACCATTCAAATAGGATCTGTAGAAAGTTTTGAAAGCAAGTTACTGCAAGCGCAACAAAATTTTTTGCCCCAAGAAAGGGTTGAAATCGCTTATGAAAATCGTACGGATTGGGGTGTTATTCTTTCCTATATTTTGCCGTTCGGACTTCTTATTTTGTTTTGGATATTTATGTTGCGGGGATTGGGAAGGAACAGTATGGGCGGCGGTTCCGTTTTTAATTTCGGGAAATCTACCGCTAAATTAATGGATCAGGAAACAAGAAGTAAGGTAACTTTTGAAGATGTTGCAGGTTTAAAAGAGGCCAAAGAGGAGGTTGCTGAAATTGTAAATTTTCTTAAAAATCCGGAAATGTACACGAAACTTGGCGCTAAAATTCCGAAAGGAATATTGCTTGTGGGGCCAACAGGAACCGGTAAAACCCTGATGGCAAAAGCAGTTGCCGGTGAAGCGGAGGTTCCTTTCTTCTCCTTATCGGGCTCAGAATTTGTTGAAATGTTTGTGGGTGTTGGTGCTTCGCGAGTTCGGGATTTGTTTAAACAAGCCAAGGAAAAAGCGCCAAGCATCATTTTTATTGATGAAATTGACGCGGTGGGCCGAACCAGAAGCAAAGCAAACGCGTTTCAGTCTAATGATGAAAGAGAAAATACCTTAAACCAGTTATTGACGGAACTTGATGGATTTGGGAATAACACAGGCGTAATTGTTCTCGCCGCAACAAATAGGGGAGATCTTCTTGATAAGGCATTATTGCGTCCCGGAAGGTTTGACCGCCATATTTATATCGGATTGCCAAGCAAACAAGAACGCTTGGAAATATTTAATGTTCATTTAAAACCACTAAAATTGGCTTCAGATGTTGATGTGAAAACACTAGCGGCATTAAGTCCCGGATTTTCAGGAGCCGACATTGCCAATATTTGCAATGAAGCCGCATTAATTGCAGCACGTAAAAAGAAAGAGGAAGTGGAGCAAAAAGATTTTATGGAAGCCAGAGACCGCGTGGTTGGCGGATTGGAAAGAAAGGGAAAAATTATTTCACCTAAAGAAAAGGAAATTGTGGCCTATCATGAAGCTGGCCATGCTGTTGCCAGCTGGCATTTAAAAAATGTAGATTCGCTGGTGAAAGTTTCCATTATTCCAAGGGGGAAATCTTTGGGTTCTGCCTGGTATTTGCCCGAGGAACATCAAATTGTGATTAAAGCAAAATTTTTGGATCAAATTTGTGCTTCTTTGGGAGGACGTGCCGCTGAAGAGATTATTTTTAACGAATTGTCATCAGGTGCTTTGGACGATTTGGAAAAAGTGACCAAACAGGCTTATACGATGGTCGCATATTACGGACTTAATGAAAAAATAGGCCCGTTGAGTTTTTACGATTCTACCGGAGAGCACGAACGTTTTTTAGGCAAGCCTTACAGTGAAAATATGGCGAAGCTAATTGATGAAGAGGTTCAAAAATTGGTAATATCATCTTATGAAAAAACCAAAAAAATATTATTGAAGCACAAAGATGAATTGGAAAAACTGGGAAAATTACTGTTAAAAAAGGAAGTTGTTTACCTAAATGACCTTGAAGGCATTATGGGCAAAAGAATTAAGGAAATTCCGGCAGAAATTAATGAATAAATTCAAATTTTAGCGCCAAAATTATTATAATTTTAAATACTCCTATCATGGAAAAAGAAATCATTTTTAATTCGGATCTGCATTTTGAGCACAAACAATGGAGACGCGAACTCTTCTTTTGGGAAGATGAAATTAAATCTTTCAGAAACAGGCTGAAAGAACTGGCAGCCCGCTGGACTGATAAAGAGGTGCTTGCCCAACTTGAACATTATCAAAATCAATTTATCATTCATGAAAATGTAATAAATGAAATGCAGGATGACATTAATGTTCATGAAACCAGTATAGCTGCCAGCACTAAAAAAGAGGGAGATGTGCTTGATACCATTCTTGTTAAAAACCATATAGCGTTTAGAAACCGTATGGAAACACAGAGAAATATATACAATACCCTCAAAAAAGAATTTTTTCGCTTTCTTTCAAAATATATGTGAAGAACTTGTTCCCGGCATTTGGAAAGTTGTAAACAGGCAGCGTTAAATATGCGGTATTAATTATGGTTTGCCGCTATGGCGTTTTAAAAGCTTTTTAAAGTCGTGGTTAACAATCATAGTTTATATTATGGAAGAAGCTTTTATCATAAAAACTGAAAATTTTCAACTCACAGAACTGGATTTTATTATTAGAATGCTTATTTCTTTGGGTGTTGGACTTGTATTGGGCTTGGAAAGGGAGTATTCTCATTTTTCTGAAAAAGAAGAAATTTTTGCGGGGATTCGTACATTTCCATTTGTTGCTTTGATAGGGTTTTTGTCAGCTTTGCTAAGCTTTGTTTTTAACCCCTGGATTTTTATTACAGCTCTTTTTAGTGTGGTTTGTATGGTGGTAGTTTCTTATTGGGTTACGGCCAAAAAAGGGGAAATTGGAGGTACCACAGAATTTGCACTCATTGTAACTTTTTTGTTAGGCGGTTTAACGCTTTTGGGATTTATAAATGCCAGTTTGGCACTAATGGTAATAGCCGTAGTGTTACTATCCCTTAAAATGAAGATGAAAATTATTATAGGGCAAATTACACAAAATGAGCTGTATGCTTTTGTGCGTTTTGTGGTGATATCACTTTTAATATTGCCATTTTTACCCAACCAATATTATGGCCCCTATGAAGTTATAAACCCAAGGGAAGTTGGTTGGATTATTGTATTGATTTCAGGCATTGGTTTTGTGGGTTATCTTTTAACAAAATTTTTGGGCACCAATAGGGGTATTTTCTTAACCAGTATAGTGGGCGGCTTGGTGTCAAGTACTATTGTTACCTATATATTTTCAAAAAAAAGCAAGGAAAATCCAACACTTTCCAAAAATTACGCCACCGGTATTTTTGCGGCGGCTACCATACAGATATTCAGAATATTTTTACTGGTTTTTATTTTCAATAAAGAAATGCTTGTTGAATTGACCATACCTTTGTTAATAATTCTTTTAACGGCCTTTGGCGTTGGCCTGTACTTTTATACCATACAATTTAACAATCAACCCTCCGTAAACAAAATAACATTGGGAGATCCGCTTAATATTAAAAATGCCGTATTTTTTGGTATGTTTTATATAGGAATATTGCTTTTGGTAAGCTACGCAAATAATACCTACGGAACAAAAGGTATTTATATTTCAAGCGCCATTAGCGCGCTAACGGATATTGATGCAATAACCATATCGGTTTCAAAATTGGGAGGTGAATCTATGAATCTTATAATAGCCCAAAATGCCATTTTACTGGCCACATTGTCCAACACCATTGTAAAAATTGGCATAGCACTTTGGATAGGAAGCAGGAAACTGAAAAAACAGGTGCTTATTGGTTACGGCTGTATTTTTATTGCAGGCATAGCAGCGTTTTTGCTTTTGAATGCGTACTAAACTATTTCGTAAACACATTATTTTCAAAAGTTGGGCAACTTATTTTAAAAGAAAGGCATCTTATAGCAATTATTAAGGCATCTTATTTTATACCTTAAAAAGAGTGACCTGTTTTTTGCCAAACCTTCTCAAAAAAAAAGTCCCACCGAAGCAGGACTAAAGATTTACATCTACGGCATATAGCCTTATTGTGATAAGATTAAAGATTAGAGTAATTTTTTCACATTTCAAACTTACAAAATAATTGTAAGAAAAAACAAGCTAAGCCGCAATTTTTTCTCATTATAAATAAGCTTCATCACTTCTTTGCCTTAATTATTTTACTATCTTTAAAATTCGAAATTAATTAATTGCTAATTACACGCATATTATGACAAAAATATTAGGACTGGATTTGGGCACCAACTCTATTGGTTGGGCTTAAAAACAACGAACCCTCAATTTAATTGAGGGCTCTATTTAGGTACCTTTCGGATAATTCCTACGGCTAACTTGTAAACAAGTGCCTTATTGTGATTTGATTAAAACAAATGTAATACTATTTTTATAAATATATAGATTATGAGTAAAATAAAACTTGGGCTTGATTTAGGAACTAACAGTATTGGATGGTCAGTGCTAGAAAAAGAAAATGGTAAATATAATTTTTTAGTGTTTAAAGATAAAAATGATGATTTAATTCCAACAAAAGGAAGTTATATTTTTCAGAAGGGCGCTGATGCTAAAGAAAACTCAAAAGCTGCAGAAAGAAGAGGTTTTAGAGGCGCAAGGCGAAGATTGGAAAGAATAATATTAAGAAAAATCGCAACATTGAAAGTTCTTAATGAATATGGATTGTGTCCATCATTTGAAGAAGGTGAACTAAATAAGTGGAAAAACAAGAAAATATATCCTTGTGAAAATGAAAAATTTATTGAATGGCAA